>JBCCTJ010000061.1:0-1705 GCA_039198585.1 Bacteroidota bacterium | reverse complement strand
TGTATTCTATTTTTCTTGCTCAGTATACTGATAGCCAAATACAGGAGAATCAGCTTATTACTAATCAGAGCTCATTCGTTAAGCATACTAACCCCCTAAAACTGGCAAATGCATCTACCGGTCACTTTCCTGTAGTAGTTTCTTTGCCAAATGGTCAGATTGTTGCTGCTTGGAATAACTTTCAGCAAGACAAAGAGTCATCGGGAATTTATTTTCAGCTATTTGATGTTGTAAGCAATAAGACTGTAAACGATACCTATACCTATACTCCTACTGAAAGGATTTTTCCTTCGTATGATTTTCCAACTATTTTACCAACTTCTTTTCGTACTTTTTTTTCAAGAGATGAGTGGATTATTACTATCGATAGTAGAATTTTTTGGGGAATGGCTATTTTTATAGGAATAAGCACTTGTATGGATTGCTTGCCATTTCTCAATAGCCACTATCAGTCCTACATTAATAAAGGCAAAAAAAGAGAGAGAAGAGAGGAGATCATCGCATCAATGCTAGCATATGATGAAAAACAATCTTTAACGAATAACCCCCTAATCCAGAAAGAGGCTCTGCAACGCCTTACCCAAGCTATCGAGGACTACTACTTTTATCATGTCCCTGTAGATGATGATGTGTCGATTGCGGATATCATAGGGGATAATAGCTACGATCAGTTTCCAGAGCAAAGAGTATAAAGAGACTGTAGACAATCTGAGTGCTCTTAAAAACTTACCTGACACACTTTTGCCAATTTCACAAGTTCGTAGGTTTTGCATTCATGTTATAGCTATGAAAAGCCTTTTACGAACCAATGCCTATGTTAAGAAAGTAAAAGAAAACTTAGAGTGTCCCATCAGTTATGATATAATGACTGAGGCAGTCATCACCCCCTATGGTAGAAGCTATCAAGAGAAAGCAATAAAAAAGTGGGTAAGGAAGTATCACAATGATCCTCTCACAAGGTATTCTCTAGACGTTAGTGATTTGAAACCTAATTATGACCTTAGGCGAATGGTAGAAGAGTACATAGCTACTTATGGAAACGAAGAGTAAGAAAGAGTGATGTAAAAGTATGATCCTACTAGAGGTAGGATAAATATTGTCCCATATCTATCATCCAATAGATAGCGTTAGCATCTCTATTTTGGGTCAACCAATTGATTTGATCATGATTAAGTGAGAATAAGATAGAGTTTTTTGGTAAAATTTTCTTATCCTTAGATAAAATGACTATCTTTGCTTATACAAGGGGAGTAAATAGGCTTGACGGCAACAGCAAACCTTGGTAAGCATGCGCGATGTTCGAGAGGTATTATCGCTTATTTAAAACCTTTCAATCATATGTAAACGACAAGTTTAGTATGTTCTTCCGCGAAGAAAAGCGACTCAAAGTTGCTAATGCGCCTAGCAAGAGGGTTTCATTCCTTGGAGAAGGAGCATTATTTGCGGTTCAAGCAGCCTAAGTGATAACTTAGCCATGCTTGGCTTCCTGCTATGGAGGTGCAACCATAGCAGATTGAGAAGTTTTAACCCAATAGCACATAGCCTTGCCTAAGGCATGTAAGCAAAAGCTATTAATAACATGCCAAAGAAAAAGTAATGGGAAGTAATACACTTAGCTTTTTCTAATAGAAAGTATTACTAAGCATGTAGAAAGCTGAGCAATGTAATTGTACGGACATGGGTGCGATACCCATACTCTCCACGA
>JBCCTJ010000060.1:0-1724 GCA_039198585.1 Bacteroidota bacterium | reverse complement strand
TAACAGCCAAAGCCCGCTTGAAAAAGCTGAGAAGGTATTTGACGAAAACTATCATGCCTGTTTTTTTGATGGGCATTCCTCTCAGTGGGTTGTTTCTGACAATAGGGAAACCTTAGACTACGTGGAGGAGGAAGGATATTTAAGATCTTTCATCGACTGCTCCATTCGGGATACCATTAGAAAATATGGAGTGCAATGAGTTGATGGCCATCTAGTCATTTTTTGCTCTCTAAAACAAGAGATGGAAGAAGCCTCAGAAAGACTAAGAAACTGCCGAGAAGCTATTAGGAATATTTTTTTTGATTAAAAATAAACGGAAGCACTATTGCACTTCCGTTTGTTTGCTTATAAAATTACAATACCTATGTATTGTAACACAAGTATATCTATTATTTCATGCAATGCACAATTAGACAGAAAAATAGACTGTTTTTCTTACTTTTTTTATTGAAAAGTGAGTCATTTCATGACAAAAATGATTTAATTTTGTTTTTTTAAAAACATTAATTATGTTTGCATTACTTATAAAATTTTTACCTATGATTAAGTACGTACAGTTTGATGCAGGAAAAATCAAACCAAATCAACAAAGCAGTCCAAAACGGAAATTTATCCGTTTTGGACTGCTTTTTCATTTTCTAAATATGCTACTAGTTGTAGCATATCTATCGAATCTTAATGCTCATCAAAACATTGTAGATCGCTACAACCAACGCATCGAAAGAGAAGTTGAAAGAGAAAGAGAATCAAAATTAAATCAAGTACCAACGAATCAAGAATTAATGAGAGCGATTGGCTACTCGTTGATTGTCATTCCAAAAAAAAAATTAGAAAACCTTTAAAACCAGAGAAACCATGATTAAAAAACCATGATTAAAAAACCATTATTATTAGTATCGCTGCTTTTAGCACCAGTTTTTGCAAGCCAAAACATTGTAGATCGATACAACAATCGCGTCGAAGAAGAGGGAATAGCCGGACGATTTAAGATCAATAATCAGGGATATATGATTTTTGATGGGGCATCTTCTGACCAGCAGCTAGATGCGATAGGGCTAACCAAAGGATATGGAACAGGAGGTATTGATCCCTTTAAGATGTATACATATGATGAATATGTAGAAACTGGCCTTCACAACTATTTAATTAATACTCTAGGCTTAACTGATAGATGGCTCAGAGTAGAAAGGGGAAAAGGGAAAAGGTTAGGTTATAACTTGCTTTCTGGAGCCAAAAAATGGGTAGGGGATGACATGCTAGAACAAATCCACGAGCATGAGAAAAAGGTGAGCAAAAGAAACGAGGAATGGAATTTATTTTTCGACAATCTAGTGCCTAAAACGCTTCAAGCATTAACCAACCCTAAGTTCGCTCTTGTGGTTTTGCTAGGCACTCTGATACTCAGAAGAAATAGAATGCCTATGCCTAGAAGTGACCTTAGTGGGGAAGAAGATGATATTAACGCAGATCATGTAGACGATTACCAGCTTAGAAAGTCTAAATTCTATCCTACACCGTTTGTAACAGAGGTTAAACAGGATCATACGCTATCTCTTGCAAGCAATATAGCATTGCTAGCAAGAGATAGCGAAGTGAAAAAAGGTATGATTCCACGCTATGTGGTTGCAGTCCAAAAAATAGAACGCTTGACCCAAGCTGGGCAGCTTCCTCTAAATGCGCTCAATATTTTCATTGAGGCTAAGGGTGAGCTTCTATTGCCAAAC
>JBCCTJ010000059.1:0-1724 GCA_039198585.1 Bacteroidota bacterium | reverse complement strand
CTAAGTTGCTAATAGTATCTTTACTCATGGATTCTCCAAAAAATTCTTCCATGATACCTGCTACGTCACGTGTAGATAATCCTCTTTGATACAATAGAAGGCATAGTTGATTAAGCTGATCTTTCTCTGTATTGATTAGTTCTAATAAAATAGGCTTAAACTTCCCATTCCGCGATTTTGGTACTAATTTGTAGACTTTTGGTCATGAGTGATCTAAAATCTCTCATGTAACTACCATTACCAGTCTCTTGCCTACCTTCTTGCCTTTTTAGATACTATTCTCTTTCCAAAAGCATTAGGGACTTAATTACAATAATTGAGAACTTATCTAGGCTAAGATTATCCTGACTTTGAAAGAGATTGGCTAGTCCTGCATAGATTATTTTTTTTACTTGTTTGTCTCTTATTTTTTTGTCATAATTTCTTGTAGTTTACAAGTTAGATACAATAGTAATTTTTTCATTTACCCCAATCAATTATACGTTACCGCTCATTACCTATAAAAAGCTTATTGGTGAGAAGTATCCTTGTCTTTATGACTATATTGGGTATAAAAAAAAGAAGATATGCCCCATATAGACAAAAAGAAGACTAGCAGTACTCCTCCCTTCTGAACCGGTATTGACTGATTGTTATGGGCTTTCCCCTGTAAATACTCTTTTTCACTACTTATCGCTGGTTGGATCAAATATTCTTGGGTAGATGGGGTAAAATTTCTTACTCTACTATTATTGAAAGATTCCTCTTCTAATTTTTGGGAATTCTCTTGTTGGCTAAGTGGAGTAGTATTTGCTAGATTGTTTTTTTGACTACTTAGCAGATTTTCAGAAGATAATGTAGTAACTTCTTCTACACTTTTTAGAAGCTGTGCATCACTCAGTGTAATCTTGGACTCATAGATAGTATGACTAAGAGAGCTATCCACTTGAGTTTGACTTGGATCACTTACTTTTGTATTACCTAATGTAACCTGTGTACTGTCGCTATTAGTGACTGTTGGTAATGGTCCATGTTCAGGATACTCTCTTAGTTCTTGACTTTGTTCTTTTTCATTTTTAATATGAGATGAGTGCAGCTGATGAGGGGTACTTGGACGATCAAAGGAATCATGAGAATCCTCCTCTAAATCATGCTGGCTAGCGATGATTGTGCTACTTGGTATGGTCAGAGATGTCCTTGTCGTTTCCTTAACTTGATTTTTTTGCTGTTTCGTGATGTTCTGTTGAGCTGATTTCCTTATTCTGCTAGCTAGTGCAATGGTTTCACTTGCTTGTAGTGCTAGCAATTGATCTTGCTTATTGTACTTATAATAATGAACAGCTATTTCTTTTCTTTTGATAGAGATAGTATGCAAGTAATCTGTGCTTGTTTGAAAATAAAATTCACGCTTTTTCTTAGGTAAACTTTTAATCTTTTTAGTTTCATCTAGTAGCTTGTCTGCATAGTATAATGTACTCATCTGTCCAATTTGCTGGATCGTATAAAAAGGTTCTTTTTGTTTGATAGTTAATACTTGGTTTTTTATCCCCTTCGGAAGGGCTAGGATAGTTCTTTTTTGATCAGGAGAAGGAGCAAAAAATGGATCAGTGTTACAATGCTGTTCTAGATCTTCCTTTATAACGAATTCCAAACGATGAGCATATGAACAATTAGCAATTTTAGCCTTTTTTTGATTCCTGATATTGAGTTGAAAATTTTTTGTTAGCGATTGACTATTACTCTTT
>JBCCTJ010000058.1:0-1863 GCA_039198585.1 Bacteroidota bacterium | reverse complement strand
TTCTAAAAAAATATCTGTCAAGCACAGTACAAATAATAGGATGTAGCGTACAATATTTTATATAGCTTGGACCCTGTAAAAAAAAGTGGTAATCTTAGTTACAAATTTATTAGTAATCATAATCAATACAAATACCATGAAAATATTCTTATGTACCCTTCTTTACTTTTTGGGCGGTGCTGCAGCTAACCTCTATGAAGAAAATAGTGATGGTTTATTGAAAGGAAATACCGTAGTATCCGAAAATGGCAATCAATCTCTCTACAAGGTAGGTGATACACTTCCAGTTGTTACAGGAACTACGGAAGAGCAGCAAAGAGAACTTGACATTTCTAGTATCCTGCCAAATTCGAATGATTATACTGGCCCTGTCGTGATTGAAGAAGATTTTGTTCTTATCTGGACTATGGGCGATGATGATGAAGTACATGCTGCATATCTTGACTCCGATGATGGCATACATTCTATAATTCTTGATTCCGATGATGATATTATCCAAAAAAATTTTACAATAAACAATACTATTGCACAAAAGAAGGAATATAAATTTTCTTCAACTGTCTTGACTGAAGGACACTTTCTTAGTGGAGCAGGGTTTATCTTATTAGGGGCTTGTTTAGGGATTTATTGTGAAAGGTACTGCTGTAAGAAAAAAGATGATAGCATAATAGTAGAGGTAGATAATCAGCAACCTAATTGCTGTAGACGTCTTCTTCAAAAGAATTTAAGATTAAATCTTCTTCGGATGAATACGGAAGCCAACCATCATTAAGTGATATTCATGAACAGTTTGATGAATAAAAATCAAACTGATTCAATAAAAACAATTTATCAACACAAATCCTACTCTAAGGCTACCTTTACAAGATCTAGAAGACTTTTTTTGGTAGGAATAAAAAAATGATATATGATGGACTTTAGGGGTGCCTTGATTAGTCATACTAAAAGACTTCCTTGAACAAGCACTAGCAGCTGAAATCGAAGAACACTTCCTAACGAGACTCAAAAAGTTCTGCAAATAAGCGAAACGGTAAAGAAGCAAAAACTATCAAAAGTGGGCTAGAGACTTTTAGCATACAGACTCTACAAGAGAGGAAAAGCACATTTAATCCTACAATAGTACGTAAGCGAGAAAGGATATTAGCAGACAGACTTGAAGAGAAGATAATAGGATTTTATGGAATAGGAATGAGCTATCGAGATATCCTAAGTATATCAAAAAAATGTACCATACAGAGGTTTCTATTAGGATGCTCACTCAAATTACAGATTGAATCATACCTACAATTAAGGCTTGACAGAATAGAACACTGGCAAGTGTTTACCCTATTGTATTCTTAGATACTATGCATCAAAAAGTAGAGGACAATGGTTGTGTAAAATCAAAGCGCTCTATAGCGTGTAATGGCAATCAAGAAAGAGGAAAAAAAGAAACTATTAGCTTTCATGTTAACAAAAGTGAAGGTGCGAATTGTTGATGCCAAGTCCTGACAGACCTCTAGAATAGGGGATTGGAAGAGATACTAATAGCTTGCGGATAACTTGAAAGGATTTTCTGAAGCCATTCAAAGTATTTTTCTACAAATTGAGGTCCAAAGCTGCATTGTAAACTAGATACGCAGTTCGCTCAAATACATCTTCGACAAGAGATAGAAAAGAGTTGATGCAAGATTTGAAAAAAATATATAAAGCCCAAACCAAAGAAGTTGCTGAGGAAGAACTCCTTTTTTTGTCCGAAAAATGGGGCAAAAAATACCCTATGGTCGTAAAATCTTGGGAAGATAACTGGGAAAAGCTTAGTACTTATTTTGCCTATACCGCACCCATTAGGAAGCTTATTTATACGACCAATCCAATAGAAGG
>JBCCTJ010000057.1:0-2183 GCA_039198585.1 Bacteroidota bacterium | reverse complement strand
CACCTTTGTCACATTGGGGTTTGACAGCACAGCAATTAACCATTAGATTTGGAGCTAGAATGCCTCTTGATTTAACTTTACATTTGAAACCTTAGACAGAGTTTAAATTACACTCTCGAAGTTGCTGTAATTGAGAACTTATCTAGGCTAAGATCATCCTGGCTTTGAAAGAGATTGGCTAGGCCTGCATAGATCATTTTTTCTACTTGTTTTTTTGTCATAATTTCTTGTGGTTCAAAAGTTAGATACAATAGTAATTTTTTTCATTTTCCACAATCAATTATACGTTACCGTGAAAGATGACAATACAAGAGAACTACTTCTACTAGAGGTCAATCCAACAGAGAGCAGTAAGGTATGGGGAGAATACCTCGATAAGCTTCGAAAAAGAGGTGTGGAGCAAGTAGACCTTATAGTTTCGGATAGTATACCACATTTTTCTGAAGAAGCCAGCAAACGTTATCCAGCGGCAAATATTCAGAAATGTGTAGTCCACCTACAACGTAACTTACTCAACAAAGTAAGACCTAACGAACTATCACTGGGTTGAATATGCTCAATCTCTATAGGGACCTCTTTATTTTTTTGAGAAACTATTGTATCTTTTTTTGACTTTCCATGGACAGATTCTTGGCTGCTTGTAAAAAAATGGAAATCACTCAAGGGTTTAATAAAATGGATAAAAAAATATTTCCTATTTTTTAGGTAAAATCACTGCCTTCAAGAAAATTAAGAGTACTACACATAGTAGTGGATCTTTAGTGTACAATTACCACACACTGATTACGCTAACTCTTGACGCCTACTGAACAATGAGTAAAATCTATAATACTTACTAGAAGTTAAAGCCAGACTAGTAAATAGATAGAAAAGCTACTGTCTCAAGATATGACTCCTGCATCAGCAACAATTTCTTCTATGCTTCCTTCTATTGCTATAAAACCAAAATGATGATCATCACTGACCTCATCTTTTTCTTGTTGCTTTAAATAGTTGAGCGTATTTTCATCAGATAGATTATAAGGAAGATTATTTTTCCATTTATATAATCTTGTAGCATTGATTCTAGTTACTTGATAAATAGTGGGTATATTTTCCCCTTTTTTGATCATAACAACTGCATTTAATTCTACGTTGTTTACTTTTTCTTGCACAGCGCCCCACTGTTTGCATAAATATTTCCTTTTCGGGCAAGAGAGTTCATCAAATAATTGTCGAGCTTGTTTTCTTTGCCCTTGCAATAAAAGTTCTTTAAGCTTGTCCATGAGTTGATCATTTTTCTTTTTGAAGAACAGATAGCTACTGACTAGCGCAGATGTAGTAAGCACTGAGCTTGAGAATGACAATAGTAGGAGCAGGTATGGATTAGATATAGTGTAGTATATAATTGGAAGGGCTTCCTTTTCTATTTTATTTTTTATTTGATTGCTTTTATTATTCCTCTTGTTCTCATAAGAGGATATTTTTTTACCTAGAGCAGCATTTGGATCGGTGGTTATTTTGGTTGTTAATATGTCGGAATAAGAGAGAGTATATAGCCTAAAAGCCTGTCCTACAATCCCATAGTTATCGCCATCCTCACCACAAGAAGCAAATACACAAAAAATATTCTCATTATTAAAAGCGACTGCATGAGGATCTAGTTGAAACCCATTAATAGCACTACTGACTTGAAATTCTTTTCCCACACGGGTCCCATTACGCATAAAGAGCTGAGCATGTGTACTAGCATAAGAAGGTGAAACTTGGTAGTAGCTTACCCACGTGATTAAAAATTGATTATTGGGCAATATGCTTACAGTTGGTTTTGTTTGGGTACCAGCTGTGTAAGTATTGACACGAAATTCATAGCCTTCTCTATTATTATACTGGTCAAATAACTGTGCATATATTCCTATTGAATCAGTGATATTGCCTGTCCCCTGATCTTGCCCATTACCCTCCCAGGCAATAATCATCCCTTTATCAGAAAAAGCACCTACAGTAGCCCCATACTGATCGCCATTCGTGTAGTTATTAGCTTGCATTTCACTGCTTTGTTTCGTCCCATTAGGATAGAAACGCTGAAAAAAAATCCCAAGACCACTACCATCTTGCCCTATACTGTTCCATACAATCACAAAGTCATCATCTCGAAATGCAACTACACGTGGGTTATTTTGCCAAAAAGCAGTATTGCTATT
>JBCCTJ010000056.1:0-2243 GCA_039198585.1 Bacteroidota bacterium | reverse complement strand
TCAGTGTTACAATGCTGTTCTAGATCTTCCTTTATAACGAATTCCAAACGATGAGCATATGAACAATTAGCAATTTTAGCCTTTTTTTGATTCCTGATATTGAGTTGAAAATTTTTTGTTAGCGATTGACTATTACTCTTTGGCTTATATTTGAAGGGTAAGGTAATGCAGTCACGATCTTCTTTGTTATTTTCATTGTCCCAAATAGCATGATACGCAAACAGCATTAATCTAAATCCTCTACAATAATATTGCTTATAAAAATAGTTAAAATCTGGTTCTAATTTGACTATTTTGTAGAATTGCTTAGTACCACTTTTACTTTTTTCTTTGGTAACTTTTCTATTTTCCTTATCTATTATAAAAAAATCGTAGTTTCTGATACCAGAATAGTTGTCAGGATTATATTTTTTGGTATGAATAGGTACAACTTTTCCAATATTTCTATCTATTTTTTGCCCATTGCCATGATACACTCTTTCTACTACTGCTGCTAGGTTCCCTTTTTCTTGAAAAGAAAATAACTGTGTGATGATTATGCTCTCTGAATCCATAAGTAACTCATATTCTTTCTGCTCATTTAGATAATTGAGTAAGCAGGCTGTTCTCTGATTCAGATAAAATTTTTTTAGTGACTCATCTTCATAGCAGTAAATTCCAAACAACTGATCTTTGACTCCCCATTTTTCTTCTACGGACAGGTGGCTCACTGCCACAATAGTAATTTTTTTTTTCTGATGAGGTTTTTTTAGCTCATCTTTTAGTGACAGATTTAGCAATTGGGTATGATCCAAAATTTTCGACTTGGCCACACTCCAAACTAGGCTCTGTTGAGTTGACTGATCTATTAGGGTAATGATTGTTTGTTGTTTATAGATATCTTCCCATTGGCTGCGTAGGGCTTGATAAAGATCTTTCTTTAAAAATGTATAGGGATCAATCTTGATGTCTTGATTTTTCTCACTAATAGGTGTTAACTTGTATATATCTTCTCTCTTTTGAGAAATTGTGGTCTTAGTAAGCCAGCTAAAATACACAGAAGTATGATTGTCATTAGCTGCCCTTAAGAGGTGTGTACCTACTACAATGAAGGCAATCAACCATACTACTTTTATTTTTCTGGTAACTTTTGATGACAATAATGTTGGCATGATCATTATAATATAAGCATTTTATCACGAATTGTAAAAATTGGTTTTTTCAAATACAATCAAGCAATAGTACCAATATGCTCAAGATTATAGATGTGTCACCTTACCTATTGTATATTTGTGAATTTTGTATTACTATTATTGATAGCCTATGGACACAAAACTATCATCTAAGATGATTAAGCAGCTTTTTTTACTCTATTTGGTTCAAGTAGTTTCTTTTAATGCACTCGCTGTTCCAGTTAATAAATCGAGTGACAAGGAAAAAATGAGTACACCATGACATTTCAGGAAAAAGTGAAACTAAGATTAAGAAGGCATAAAAAAAAGCTGCTATCCTCTTGTTTAGTAGTAATCGTCTTCTTGCTAGTTCGGTATTCTTCTTTACAGGAGCGTATTATTTTCCAAGTTGGGCCCTATGATGATAAGAAGAAACAAATAATCCATACTAGGAAAATTGCTAATTTATCTGATGAAGCACTCAAAAAGATGCCTACTACTCAGGTAACTACATTTCACTCCTTTGTTATTCATGATCCCGATTATCCTGATATACAAGGTTATTTTTGGAGGAGAGCTCAAAACAGAGAACTTCGTCAAGAAGACAAAAAAATAATGATTTACTTCAAAGGTAATGCCGAATCTTTTATTGAAGTATGGTCCCCACAAAAATATGAATCATTGTATAACGCCTACAAGCGTTATAATCATGACACAGTTGGCTTCGATATCGTAGAAATGGATTACCCTAGTACAGGTGCCAGCGCTGGTCAAGTTAGATCTGATGAAGATCTTCGGCTATTTGCTAGACGCTGCTATGAATACGTTGTTAGTCAAGGTTATCAACAAGTTATTCTGCATGGTTATTCATTAGGCACTTTTAGTGCTTCTTACGTTGCTGCTCATTATCATGACGATCCCAGAATCAAGATGCTGATTTTGGACTCTGGCTTTACATCACTTCCTTGCTTTAAGGGTTACTCTCTAGCTCTTTTTTTATGGCCAATTTTACGTTATCGTCTTAGTAATATAGGCAATATCTCGCATGTAAAATGTCCCATTTTTATCAGACATGGTCGCGAAGATAGTGTA
>JBCCTJ010000055.1:0-2247 GCA_039198585.1 Bacteroidota bacterium | reverse complement strand
TTAAAGTCGAATAGACGATCTGCCTCATCGACAATGAGCACGCAGGGAGCAAACCTTTTCGCGTAGGCGAAAAAGTCTTTTAGAGTACGCAGTGCTTCTTCTTCTGGCATCTGGGATAGGTCTGCCACGGTCATATACATGAAGCGCATCCCGGAATTTTTCGCTAAGTTTTTAGCAAATAGTGTTTTCCCGATCCCTGCCTTTCCGTAGGCCATAATGTGCGGATAGGGTGTTTTCCTAGATTTTTCGTACCATTTTAGCTGCTTGTTCTTTTTAGTAATCAACTGGTTGGTTGTTACTAGCGCGTCTAATTTTTTCTGCAACTCTGGATTAGCGATGACTTTAGGCTCACTCGGATACTTCCAAAGTAGCCTTTTAAGAAAAGAGCCATAGATATCGCTATCTTTCTCACCTAAAATGGTTGGTCTTCTCACGAATAGCCATCTAAACAGAGATTTGCTAAAGTTCCAGATGACAATAGGACATCCGATGAGTATCAGAGTGCCTAGCAAAACCACAAGAGCGAACTTAGGGTTGGTTAATGCTTGAAAAGTTTTGGGCACTAGATTGTCGAAAAAGAAATTCCATTCCTCGTTTCTTTTGCTCACTTTTTTCTCATGCTCGTGGATTTCTTTTAGGATGTCATCCCCCCCCCATTTTTTTGCATAAAAAAGCAAATTACGTCCTAGTTTCCACCCTTTTGATTTTTGTTCTATCAACCATCTATTTCTGTGCCCTCTAACCTCCAAAAAATACTTAGTAATAGAAGTTCGAAGCCACTCATCATATGTATATATCTTAAAAGGATCAATACCTCCTGTTCCATACCCCTTGGTTAGTCCTATCGCATCTAGCTGCTGGTCAATGGCCCATGAGGGGGAAGATTCCCCATCAAAAATGATATATCCCTGACTATTGATCTTAAATCGGCCGACTATTCCCTCTTCTTCGACGCGCTTGTTGTAGCGATCTACAATGTTTTGGCTTGCAAAAATTGGTGCTAAAAGCAACGATACTAACAATAATGGTTTTTTAATCATGGTTTCTGTGGTTTTAAAGGTTTTCTAATTTTTTTTTTGGAATGACAATCAACGAGTAGCCACTCGCTCTCTCTAGTAGTTCTTTTCCTAGCAACAATCTAGCATTTTTGAGTAAAGTCTTCCCTGAAATTTTTCGTTTTTTTTCATAACAATAATCCCAGAAATCCTTCTTAACTCCATTTTTTTAAAAAAGTTCGTGGATTGAGGTTGTTTGGAACTCCTCTAAGGAATACGTTTTAAATGGGTTGATGTCCATTGGATAGAATCCGGATAGTCCTATTGACGCTAATTGTTCCTCTATTGCCCAAGATGGAATCGATTTTTCATCGCCATCAAAAAGCAGGTTTCCTTCTTCGTCCAAAAAAAACCGTCCTGGTTCTGCTTCTTTTTCGAACCACAGGTGGTTGCTATTCCCAATTTTTAGGCTTACAAAAATTGGTACGAAAAGAAACAATACTAATAGTATCCCTTTTTTAATGATGTTTAGTGGGGTTAGTGGAGTTAGTGTTTCCGGATTGACAATCCATGCTATTGTGAGGAAAAAAATCGAATTAAAAATAGTAAGAGGAACACTCGCTCTCATTAATTGTTGATTCGTTGGTTCTTGATTTAATTTTGATTCCTTTTCTCTTTCGACTTCTCTTTCGATGCGCTGGTTGTAGCGATCTACAATGTTTTGATGAGCCTTAATATTCGATAGATATGCTACAACTAGTAGCATATTTAGAAAATGAAAAAACAGCCCAAAGCTGAAACTTATCCATTTTGGGCTGCTTTGTTGATTTGGTTTGATCTTTCTATCAAACTGTATGTACTTAATTATAGGTAAAAATTTTAAATCAACGCAAACATAATTAATGTTTATAAAAAAACAAAATTTTATCATTTTTGTCACAAAACGAATCACTTTTAAATAAAAAAAGTAAGAAAAACAGTCTATTTTTTTGTCTAGTTGTGCATTGCATGAAATAATAGATATACTTGTGTTACAATACATAGGTATTGTAATTTTAAATCAAACAAGCGGAAGTGCAATAGTGCTTCCGCTTAATTAGTCGAAAAAAATATTCCGAATAGCTTCTCGGCAGTTTCTTAGTCTTTCTGAGGCTTCTTCCATCTCTTGTTTTAGAGAGCAAAAAATGACTAGATGGCCATCAACCCATTGCACCCCATATTTTCTAATGGTATCCCGAATGGAGCAGTCGAT
>JBCCTJ010000054.1:0-2415 GCA_039198585.1 Bacteroidota bacterium | reverse complement strand
TTGGTTTTAGTGATCTTCCGAGTTTGTCTATTCAAATTCTCAATCGAGTTGGTTGTATATATCATACGTCTGACTTCAATAGAATAGTCTATATACGTCAAATAATCATCAATATAGTCCTCATCAAGCAATTTGGTTACCGTACGTCCATACGCTTCTTTCCACTCATCTACAAAATTTTTTATCTTAGCACGAGCTTTTTGCTTGCTACTTTCGGCACTAAAATTATTGCATGCTTCTTTCAAATCAGAAGAAAAAGCACTTTTGTCCTTAGGGCTTATTTTATTGAGTAAATTACGTTGTAGGCGGACTACACATTTCTGAATATTAGCCGATGGATAACGTTTGCTGGCTTATTCAGAAAAATCGGGTATACTATCCGAACCTATAAGATCTACTTGCTCCACACCTCTCTTTCGAAGCTTATCAAGGTATTCTCCCCATACTTTACTGCTCTCTGTTGGATTGACCTGTAGTAGAAGTAGCTCTCTTGTATTGTCATCTTTAACGCCATAAATAATATGTGCAGCTTCTTTGCTATAACTATTAGCTCATTTCAATTTAGTGTAAAGAGCATCACAATAGATAACCTTGTAATAAGCATCTAACGCTCTTTTTTCCACTTTTTTAGTATGTCATGAAAGCTTGTTGCTAATAGTATCTTTACTCATGGATTTTCCAAAAAATTCTTCCATGATACCTGCTACGTCACGTGTAGATAATCCTCCTTGACACCATAAAACGCATAGTTGGTTAAGCTG
This sequence comes from Bacteroidota bacterium, assembly GCA_039198585.1. Taxonomy (GTDB): domain Bacteria; phylum Bacteroidota; class Bacteroidia; order Cytophagales; family Amoebophilaceae; genus JBCCTJ01. The sequence goes on along the minus strand of JBCCTJ010000054.1, from coordinate 1,654 downwards.
ATCTTTCTCTGTATTGATTAGTTCTAATGACATAGGCTTGAACTTTCCATTCCGCGATCTTGGTATGCTAATTTGTAGACTGTTGGTCCTGAGTGATCTAAAATCTCTCATGTAACTACCATGACCAGTCTCTTGCCTGCCTTCTTGCCCTTTTAGATACTCTTCTCTTTTCCAAAAGCATTAGGCACTCAATTACGAACTTATCTAGGCTAATCTTAGCCTGACTTTGAAAGAGATTGGCTAGTCCTGCATAAATCATTTTTTCTACTTGTTTTTTTGTCATAATTTCTTGTAGTTTAAAAGTTAGATACAATAGTAATTTTTTCATTTTCCGCAATCAATTATACGTTACTTTTTTTATGAGCCCTAGCCAGCTTAAGGAAAGTAAGAAGGAAGAGACAAAAAAAGTGTTAGTACCTTGCTCAAAAAAAGACAAAGATGGATGCTTCGTCTCTACTTCATAATTGAAAAAAATTTTAGGGAGAAGTCCAAATATAGCCGGCTTCAATATAGTAAGAGTTAATCGTTTTGGGAAAAGACTGAGAGGAAGCTGGGCAAAAAGAAATAGCTAATATCTATTTAAAATCCCTAAAATCCAAAATGTAGACAAGAAACTTTTTCTAAAGTTGCAGGAAAAATTCTACCAAAACATATTAGACAAAAAGGTGGACCTTTTTTGGATCATCGAAAGCTGACATCCTCTCGCCCCTAAAGGAGCGAGGTTCCCAGTCGGCTATCGCCTCTTCTGTTTGATAAATCTAGATTTTTTCTAGTCTTAGCTTCATAAAATCTCCCCAAAAAGAAGCTCGCTCCCGCAATAACCATTCCCAATATGAAGTTAGCAGAGAACTTTACCCATCTATTATTAAACCAAGAGCGGGATGAAGAAGGGAGATTATCTATTCTTTGAAGCAGATCCTACGTTTCACTTCTAATGCATGATGGCTTTCTTTAATTTCATTTATTTCCTCTTCTAGTTTTTCTTGATTCATTTTATCCCGATCCATCATTTGTTGGAAATTCATCTTTTTACCAGAAAATTTTTTGGGATTTTCTACTTCTTCAATTTTCCCATTTACGATAATCCTCTTTTTGTCTGCTCCAAAACAAATGCTTAGTCCCAAAAAAGAAACAAAAAGAGTGGTGATTCCTGCATTTAGGAATATATATTTCTGCAGTATTTCATAATTAAAATTTCACTACAAATATAATTAAGATAGGACTTTTTTCGCTGTATAAATAATTAATCCCAAAAGTGGACAGCTGGGACACCCTTGGGACAGTGATAATCGAATCAAGAACTTTTTTGTATTATTGATTTCACTTTAAAAAAAAATTTTGGCTCAATTAAAAACTGGAATAGTTAAATTCTTTGATGTAGAAAAGAGGTTCGGATTCATAAGTCCCGAAAATGGATCAAAAGATGTGTTTGTTCACTCCTCTGACGTTGACTTTAACATACAAGAAAAAATGCGTGTTAAATTCAAATTTTTGAAAAATGATAGGGGAGGTCAGGCTAAAAACGTGTCCCTAGCTTAAAGCAAGGCGACGTCGTTTTAGATCATTTTGGAGGCAAGGGAACCACAACAGTAGCAGCTTTAAAAAAAGAAGAAAGACAGCTTTCTTTGAGAAAGCTAAGGATGCTACTTAGCGC
>JBCCTJ010000053.1:0-3812 GCA_039198585.1 Bacteroidota bacterium | reverse complement strand
TAATTTTTATTGCTAAAAAATACTTTTAACTTGCATACAATTTGAAAATTAAAAGCAGTATTAAATATATATTGCTTTTTAATTAAAAAAATGTTTATATACTAAAAACATTTTTTAAGCTATATAATGTCAGTACTTTATTAAAATCATTTACCGTAGAATAAATTATGAGTGCAAGAATTATATCAATTGCTCATCGAAAGGGTGGGGTAGGGAAGACGACCGTCACGCTCCATTTGGCTACTTGTTTGGCTGTAGAAAAGAAGATGAAAGTCCTAGTATTGGATACCGATAGCCAGCAAAGTGCGAAGGAGTTTCGGCAGCACGAGCAGCAGTTTGTTTACGAAGGGGCAGAGCCGCCTTATCGGATTGAGTTTGCTCAGCCTAAATATCTTTTTGATGACATTAAGCACAACTATGAGCAGTACGATGTGATATTCATAGACGTGCCAAGATTGACGGAAACGGCGGGAGAGAGCCAATTGACCACGGCTTTGAATTACTGTGATAGTTTATTGATACCGATTGTGGCTGGAGAGTTGGAAGCTCTGAGTACCAAAGATTACATTCGATTGGTAGAGGAGTTGGCTAAAAACAAAAAAGCAAAAGGCTTCGATTTCACTTACTACGGATTCCTAAATAAGAAAGATCAAAGAAGAGAAAATACAGAAGCACTCGATTTCATGGAGCAACTGAATGTTCCGATGTTTGAATCTTCTCTAGCGCGTGTGAAAGCTTTGTCTGTTCCCTACACTTACGAAAGCATTTTGCAGACCAAAGAAGGAAAAAAGCGGTTTGGTCCATTTTTCAAGGAGTTTATAAAAAAATTTGAACTCTAATTCGTTTTTTGATTCGCTTTGTAAATACTGATCTAAGATCATCTTATCATCTACTAAAATCTATTTCTCATGGCAAAAAAAAGAGCAAGTATTTTCAGTACGGACACCAGTGCAAAAGAAGTGAAAGAGACCGCGCAAGCAATTGAGAAAAAAATACTAAAGCGCCCAGTGGGCAGACCTAGAAAACCCAAAAGTGCCGCAAAAGAAGAGGAGAAAACGATGAATCTCTATGTCCGAGAATCGCTGCACAAGGTAGCGAAGATCAATGCCATCAAGCGCGATATGAAGTTGGGAGAGTACATTGAGCATCTAATCAAAGAGGATGAAAAAAAATCCAAGTAGGGTAGGGGACTTACTTTTCATTTTAGTAGCTCCAACAAGGGCTACAGCAAGTATCAATTCTAGGCAAAGCGGTCTTATAAACTTTGTTCCCTTCTATTTATAATCTACTACTTATGAGTAATCTTAAAGTCAGCGGACGACCTGTACGCTACACTGGACAAGCAATTGAAGATGCTTATTTTTGCTTAACCGATATGTGTAATTTTGGTGAGTTTAAAGATCGTGGTGAAGCGAGTTTTTTACTTAAAAAATGGCTGAGTAATCGCAGTACCATTGAGTTTCTCGGTATTTGGGAAGAAGAACACAATTCTGATTTTAAAGTGGCCGAATTCGGCCATATTAAAAATGAATCAGGCAGCAATACTTTTACGATGTCTGCTGATCGCTGGGCAGAAAGTGTCAATGGAAAGTGCATGTATAGCAAGAAAGGACGCTATGGCGGCACTTACGGGCACATCAAAATCGCTTTTCACCTTGCCAACTGGCTTAGCCCACAGTTCTATTTTCAGTTCATTACTGCTTTCATCGAAAACAACGCCTTCTCCGTCAAACGCCTATGGTCTAGACTCAATTACCGACTCCACACCGAAGGTGTAAAGGCAACGCTCCCTGCTGGACTTACACGTAGCACTACTGGACTGCAATACGCCTCCGAAGCCGACATGCTGAATATTGCTGTTTTCGGTAGAACCGCTAAAGAATGGCGAGAACAAAACCCTAACACTGCTGGCAACCAACGCGATCACGCTTCCCCCGCTCAGCTTCATGTCCTTGCTAACTTAGAAATGCTCAATGCCTACTTGCTCAAAAAGCAAATGGCTAAAGACGAACGCGCGCACCTACTACTGCAAGAAGCTGATTATCAGTTTGCTTTGTTGTTTTCGGTTGATGCTTTGAAGCGGTAATGCTTACTACACTACTCCTTTAGGCGAGGACGCCTATACCTTTGTCCGCTTTCGACAAAATATGTCGAAGCGAGCAGCACGTTATGCGCCAGCAGGAGAACACCCTACCATAATAATCCTTCATCGCATCGAGTATGGAATAAAGAATCTGATTTTATTGCCTTAATCAATATTCCTCGCTCTTTATCTCCGTAATCAAGATTTGAAGAATGACTTACTTCAAAACTTTGGCTATAACCTGGACCATATTGCTTTATTAGTCCGAAATTTGGGCTAATAAAAAATGTCCAACAGCCTTCCTTTATATTGTAAGTGAATTTTAAAATAGAGTATGCCACTCCTTTTTCAATAACTAATTTAGTTGTTTCATAGTTTAGCTTGCCTTTGTCATGACGTACCTTTCTTGAACCTCCTTCTACCGCAACTTGAATTTTTCTGTCGATTAATGAAGAAGTTAAATTTTCAATATTTATGTAGAATTTAAAAGTATCTCTTTTGTTCCATTTTATAGCATAATTATAATAGGATAAATAATCCTCGCCCTCTAGTATTTCTTGTTTAATCAGGTATCCTGAATGCCAACTTGCAGCCCATACATCTTCATTGAGCTTAGGTTTCTCGAATCCTGATCCAAACCATCCATTCTGTAGCGGGTGATAGTTCAACTCTCTTATTGCCTCCTTCGTACCACCGCAAGACAGTAAAACGAATATGCTTATGCAAAAAATATATCTACTTATTTTGTTCATCACTATCGTTATTTACCTTTAGTTCTTGTTGAGCTTTAGCTTTTATTTCGTCTCCTTCAATATTATCCTCTATCAGAGCCTGCCTTGTCATTTTAACTCCTTGTTCAGGCTTCTTAGCATTTTCAGCGTGAACTCGTCCTTTTTTTGTGAAATAGGCTCCCAAATATTTTAAAGTGCTCCCAAATTTATGTTTTCCTAATAATCCTACTGTTCCGTCATTTGGATCATTATACGCCTCATCATCATACAAAACTCTACCTATTAATCCATCTTCTTGTAATTGCTGTAATTTTTGATAAATATCTGATTCCTTAGACATTGCACTTCGAGAAATGATAATGTTATCAACGTAAGTTCCTTTTTCTGCTAATTCTACTGCGACTTGTGCTCCTAGCATTCCACCATAACTAGCTCCTACTATATTCAATGGTTCTCCTTCTGGCATTTTAGCCATCTCTGCTGTTATTTCATTAACCACTGTTGCTACTCTTTTATCCTTCATAGGTTTTTGCAAAGGCTTAAATCCATATTTTCTTCCTTTTATCAAATTCCCTACCAAGCCAGTATGAGCTGAATTAATTACTTGAAACTTATCACCCAAAATGTCTCTCATACTTTTTACAAAAGCTCCGGTAAAGGGGTTAAACTGATTGTTTCCCTTATACGATCCACCTGCCAAAAAGAAAGTCTTTTGTCCATCAGGATCAACTGCTTGAATAGGTGTATTTAGTGTAAAAGCATAAGGACTGACTCCAGAATATTGTCTTGCTAGCGGATCAACACTTAAAAAACGCCCAATCCCCGGATTAAAAATCCTAAAGCCATAATCATAATGTGTCAGACCGCCCCATTCGCCATTTTTATCGGCTTCTTTGCCATTGAAGCCAAAGCGGTAGTCTTCTCCCACCAAGCTATAAGAGCGTCCTGGCATTTCCATGCCAAAGGGATAATAATCTTGGTCGTAGATAAGGACAGGC
>JBCCTJ010000052.1:0-3969 GCA_039198585.1 Bacteroidota bacterium | reverse complement strand
TTTGGGCTTTATATATTTTTTTCAAATCTTGCATAAACTCTTTTCTATCTCTTGTCGAAATGTACTTGAGCGAATTGCGTATCTGGTGTACAATGCAGCTTTGAACCTCAGTTTGTGGAAAAATACTTTGAATTGCTTCAAGGCTTTTGCTTTCATTTCTTCTAAGGTGTGTTTGTTCATAATGTCTAAGGTTAAATGTTAAATAATCAAAGTTAAATTTTCCTTAGACAGAGTTTAAATTACACTCCCTTTTCGGTTGGATCAGTAATCAGATGATTTCTCAAATTTGATTCATCCATAATCGCTATCCCACTATCAGGTTTAGCAGGAGGCTAGCCTAGGTAGAACGTACCTCTTGATATAGCCCTCTTCATTGACAATCATGATATCTTCTCCGCTCTCATTTTGCCCAAAAGTAAATGGATGCTTAGTTGACATAAATTCTTGCATACTTGCTATTTCGTAGATCGTAGTAGTATGCGGATATCTTAAATCTGGGTTATGCGTATACCAATACTTACCAGTTTCAGAAAAATATTCACGCTTTCCGTCCCATTCATTTAAGACTTTGTGACCTGAATCAAAGATATTTTTTGCTAACTTTTGACTTATTATATCATAAACATCGACGGTTCCGTATTTTTTTCTTAATAGTAAATATTCTTTATTAGATGCTACTTTTACATCACACGCTCTCGTCCAGCATTTCCTATGTAAATAGCTTGTTCTTAATCGATATGATACAGGCAACAGTCATATGACTCTCCATTATATACTTCTTGATTTCTTTTCTGGCCAAGTACAACCTGAATTCCCCCTTCGACAGCACATAAAATGATTTTGAGTTTTTAAAGGATTTTTGTCTTTCTGATTTTCCGATTTTTTACAAAAACGTCTCTACTTGTGACTGCCCCTATTTAGGTTTATTTTCTTGAGATTGCTTATTTCTTCTTCTAGGCTAACACACTGAGCAATAGAGCGTTCTAAAGCTTGTATGATTTTTTGCTTATCATCAAGAAGCATAACCTCTTCTTGTTCACATGAAAAATCATAGTCATCGATAAGAGTATGCTGAATAGGGCTGATTGTTACAACACCATTCTCCTCCTCGATATCAACAACTTTGGCTACCTTTTCGAACATACTATATGAATGAAGACCCGCTATTTTGAGAGTTAATTCCATACTATTATGAATGATTTTACTTCTTTTTTGATTTGCAATACCTGTTTTGGAGTAAGCAAGTAAGTTTTTAAGATCATCAACAAGAAAAGCAATATTCTCATAACTCGTAACATGTTCAGAGCCAATCCAAACTAGGTCTTTTGTTTGAACGTAAGGAGTTGCAATAATTTTACTATTTATAATATCGATACTAACAATTCTTTTCATCTTGTATGATGGCTTAATAGGTAGTTAAAATGCTGCACACATTACAAATGTACATTAATTTTTACTACTGTATTAGCTAGATTGAAATTGTTATGAGTTATTACTACTGCATAGTGGTTTTGCTCAATGAGATGATGAGGAAAAAGGAGGCCTAGCTTGCTTCAACCGACTCCATCTTGATATGCAACAAACTACTATAGTGGCTACTAAGCAGCTAGGGGCAGCTAGGTAATAGGCAAGTCCTCTTTGATTAGTATCAGTAGTCTGATAATTTGTCGCGGGAAGAGTAATAGGAGGAATCTGGTTGATTTTTTGAATTATCATGTTTTCAATCACTGGGCGCATGGGACGAGGTATTGCTAATTCTTCAGACGCTAAATTAAAAGGCGCTAAGTAGCGATCGCCCGATGGCAATTCTTTTACTTCATATTGCTGGACCACTTGCTGATTCTTAACTTTCACCCATAGCTTTTTAGTTTCTCCTTTGATTATCATGTTTAAGGAATAAAAAGTAGATTCACTATCAGTGATAGGCTGGTTATGTAGTGCCCTATTAGGGCTGTGTTCATTGACATCATCATGGTGTTGGTCTCCCTGAGTAGAAGTTACTAAATCAGGCAGAGTAGGGTGTGGTATTGCCTCTTGGGAAGGGGATAGTCGCTCGTCTTTACTTGTATCTAAAAGAGATGCTGGAGGATTCCTATGATTGAAATCGCTGATAACAGAAGTGCTGGTTAAGTGAGCATCGGTTTGATCAGCTGGTAGGTTGGATGACTGAGCGCTATCACTCAAGCTAGACGAATGACCTGATAAATTATCAGTTGCTTTTGGCTTATCTTTAGAAGCTAAATGACTACTTATTGTAGTATTTGTATGATTTTCTCGACTGTCAACTTCTTCTATTGCTTCTGAATCACTTAAATCTTTTGTTCCTAATACCTGAATTATCCTATCCAGCGCATCACTATTATCCTCTTTAAGCTTTCCATTTTCTTTGATGATTTTTACTATATCAGCATTACCTCTTTTAATATTTTCGATTCTTACCTCTATTTTTTGCAGTCGTTGCGTTTGGCTAGTGACATGATCATGATGTTTTGCTAGCATGTTGTTTAAATCAAGATACTCTTCTTGATTTTGTTTTTGCGTGTCAAGAATGGTATCCATAGCCTTTTGAATCTCCACTTGTGGTTTTTGGTTCGCTCGTTTTTTCGCACGTTTTTCCTCTAATTTTCTTTTTCTTTTTATCTCTTTCATGGTGACCATTCTTCCTTGCGGTTTTTCTTTCGGTTTCGCTGGTAAGGAATTGGCTCGCAGTTTCTTGTCTGGAGCAGATTTCCTAGCCTCTCGATAAGCTGCAATTTGAGTATGCATGTTATTAGCATGCTGAATGCTATTCATAGCTTGCGAATGAGTACTACCCTTGTCTGAGATAGCAGTATCATTATTTTTATCTTGCTTACTCAATTCGAGGTTAGTTTTTTTTTTGAAAATTTTCTTGGGAGTAGCATCACTCCCCCATGCGCAATAGTGGGCGAATATCAAGAAAAGGAAAAATCGTAAATAATGTACAGTATAAAATCTAGATTGCATTTAATATAAGTTAATGTGACTACTTTTTGCTTTATCTAAGGATACCTCTTCTTCGTCTGTCACCTCCTACAAAAGCTATAAAAATACCTGCTGCTACCATGACAACCAGACCAATCCCAAAGCCAATTACGCGTATACGAAGAGGAGGTACATAGTGGTCTTTCTCCTCATGATTATCTTTATCTGTTAGGACTTGTTCGGAGCTTATAGAGGTTTCATTATCTTTCAAAATAGGACTGGACGACCGTTCAGCATGATCATTGTTATTATTGTTTTCATCTTCCATGGCTTCGTTAGCTTGATTAAACGACATGGATTCATCGCTGAGTAGTCCTACACTAGCTACTTCTTCACTAGTTAACTGCCTAACATTCTGAAACACTATATTTTCTTTTGTCAAGCGAGCTACAGTTTGTTCCAACTCTTGAATGCGTTGCTTGTCTAAGCCTTTTTCTTCTTCTTGTTTCTTTAAGAGCCCTTCTAATCTCTTTTTATCTTCTTCAAGAGATTTTATTTTGGCTTTCCAACCTTTCTTTTGCTCTTCGTACTCCTTTATTCTTTCTTCAGTATATTCTTTTTGTTTTTTTTCGGCTTCAATATTATTCTTTATCCTTGTATTAGCGGATTCCAGCTCCAATTCAAGCTTTACCAATTCTTTGCTCATGCTCTCCTTATTTCTCCGAATGTCTTCTACATCAGTTTCTAATTTTGTATACTCTTTTGTCAGAGAGGTAAGACGGCCACAAAGCTGATTACTATTGCTCTCTTTTTCTTTTAGGGAGATTTTGACTTGATCTTTCTCTTTATTTAAGAGATTTAACTGATTGCTCAATTTTTCTTTTTCTTTTTCTAGCTGCTCAATTATTTTTTGCGCTGATGAAGATAGGTTGTTGTTTCCCCTCGCTTGATGATTTCGATTATTACTTTGATTTTGGAGCTGACTCTGCAACTTTTGTTTCTCTCTTTCTAAGTGATTAATCTGAT
>JBCCTJ010000051.1:0-4057 GCA_039198585.1 Bacteroidota bacterium | reverse complement strand
TCTCTTTCGGTTATTATGGTGAGTCTAACTTATCGTTAGAATTTTCGTGGAAAAGGGATTGTTTGATTACTTAGTTAGCTAAGCAATGGTCAGCTAAAGATGGTTAAGAATTAAAGGAGTCAATAAGTCGCTAGTCTCAATATGATTGGCTAATTTTAGCAGATTATCGATTAAGCATCCAATGTCTTACTTACAGCTTACTAAGGCTTTTATCAAATTATTATTTCCCTCACTCTGTAAAGACCGCAAAACTGTATCAGCTTTTTTAGCAAGCTTGCTTATCACGGGACTAGACATAGCAGCTACTGCTTATATGCTCTCCTTTTTCAAGTATATTAAACAGTTCAACCCACTAGCTAGCCATAAATCTCTTATCTATTTGACGAGTATCTGGCTGGTTTGTTTGTTCATTGTGCAAATCGCAAAAAAGTTAAGAAAAATCATCTTTTTCAAGGTCACTAATGATGCTATTCGAGATATTCGAGAGAGTCTTTTAAACCATATACATCAAGTGCCCCTAGCGCGATGGGGACGCTTTCGAGTAAGCAGCATACTAAGCAGTAATAAACGAATTGCTCATAGCATAAGAGGCTTTATGAGTATAATCTTTGTCAAGGGATTTCCGGATTCCTGTAAGCTATTTATCCTACTTATCAGTATGATTTGCCTGCACCACGCTGCCATTTTTTTCTTATTACCCATGGCGCTTGCTATGCTAGCTACTTACTTTACCTTCAGACGATTTTTATCATCGCGCCAGAAGGCATGGACTACCACAGATCAAGTCATGCTAAGCATGCAAGAAAATCTCTATAATACAAGAAAAGCAAGATTAGAAAGTGATCTTACAAAAACAAAAGTTAAAAAAGTACTGGACCAAGAAGCAGCTATATGGTGGCGTGCCAACCTAGATGAGAATAATATCTTCATGGTTCAGGGTATTCTATTCTGGGTAGGAACAGCTATGATGGTTGCTTACATGGTATGGGGCATCCTCAACGGCCAAGTAAGCTTAGTGATGTTGCTTCTTATGAAAGGCTATGCTTTCTCGATTTACAAAATCATTACCTTTTTAACAAGGCAAACTCGCAAGATTTTAACTTATATGGTTGATTTGAAAAAAATTATAGATGTTTTTGAGGTATCTACTGAAAAGAGAGGCACAGCTTCTCTATGCTTCGGTAATAGAATAAGCAAGCAAACGCTAATATCTTTCAAAAATGTGAGCTTTGGATTTACTAGCAGACAAGAAGAAATCATAAAAAATATCTCCTTTTCTATTGAGCAAGGAGAAAAAGTAGGGATCATAGGCGCTTCAGGTATGGGGAAAAGCACACTATGTCACCTTGTAGCAGGCCTTTATATTCCTACAAAAGGGAAGATCATGATCAATGGTATTGCTACCAAGCATCTACAACCTGCTACCATAGGTAAGCACATACACTTTGTCAGTCAAGAAGCTATGATAGAAGCTGAAACCATTCAAGCTCAAATAGGTAGCCCCTTGGAAGCAATCAAGACAAGTCCACTAGGCTACTTGCATGATAGAAGTAAAAAAGCAGTAGGAGAAAATGGCAACGCTATCAGCAGTGGAGAAAAACAGCGCATTTTACTAGCACGCTCGTTAGCGCTCAATCCGAAAATAGTCATACTGGACGAAACGCTAAGTGCTATTGATGAAAAAAGCGCACAAAGCATTCTACAGCAAATCTTGAAAAAAGTACCAACTGTAGTTTTAGTGAGTCATCGGCATTCTTTGATGACAGCATTAGATAAAGTATATGAGCTCAAAAATGGCTGTTTGAATGCTGCTATGCACTTTGGGAAGTATTAGGCTCTAGTTAAGCGAGCTAGAGAAAAATAATTTGAAAGCTTGTACACTTGCCACCTCAAACATCAGCCAAGAGGTCTTCTAAAGAGAGATAGATTACTCCATCCGCTGATTTACCACACAAGCTTCGTCGAAAAGAGAGGGAAAGGGTAATAGGCTGATTCCTGCAAGTTGATTCAGTTGACTAGACAAGGCTCACACTACACAATCGAAAAGATCAGTACATTTTTGCTACTTCGCTCGTCAGACAGATGTCCCTCTTAGACAAAAGAAAAAGAATATACCCAAATATGGGTAGAGATCCTTTAAAACTATTTCTCTCTTACGAGCTATTTTTGATTATTCTTGTTGTGCAGATATAAGCCCAAGCTTAGAAGCCCACCTTTTGAAGGTAGCAGTTACTACAATACACACTATCGCTACGATGATAGTGACAATACCCCACCAACAATTTGTAAAAAATAACGCATCGCTATCTAAGTTTTCTGATACTACAAGAGTAAATTCTTTTTCAGAAAGAGCCAAATTATAAATTTTCATATTTTTTTGCATATTAGGGTATGCATCTTTACCATCTTGATCCGTGTACTTAAAATCTACATAGTCGAAACGGTTTCGATCGATTTTTTTCTCGTAATGGTAAAGGCAGTCAATAAGTAGCTCATGGAAAGTAGTATTAGGGTGAATAACAACATTAGAGAACTTCTTAAGTTCTTTGGTTCCATTGGATGTAACTTGGGATAATGTAACTTTTATATAAGTTTTTGTACCGATTTTCTTGACTAGAGCATAGTGACCTTTATCAAGAATATAAATGTTGTTGATATGACTAAGAATTATCTTATCATCTTCGAACCTGAAAATATCGACTTCTAAAGGATTGATATTTAGCTTAACTAAGCGGGCATACAAGTGCCTAGGGTTTATTTTGATCTCTTTACTCACGTACACATCTTTTTGATCAGCTTGTTTCATTACATCTACAGCTTTGACATCGTCTACTGTGTGAAATAACTGATTATCTTTTCTCATCCAAAACGTGTATGTTTTTTCCGTACCAAATAAGCTAGCCATAGAAAATACTAAGATAGCAAATACAGTGTTCGATTTTTTCATAGGTTTAAAGTTCATTATATTGTTTTTTAGTGTAAATAAAAATATGTACGATATAGGCAAATGTAAAGCTTTTTCTAAAAAATAGATCTGGGGCAGTCAGAAGTAGAGACGTTTTTGTTCAAAAGTATTTCATCTGAGCTCTAGAGAAAGTTTTTGGTTCATCTCCATAAGCAAAAAAAGAGGTAAATTTCACGGATTTTTGGTACTTTTTTTCATTTTCGGGCATTTTTAAAACTTTTATCAGCTATTCTTAGCTAGAAAAATGTTAATAGAGTCGCTATACAGCTATTTTGTAACTAATTATACAGTTTCGTATTTTTTTGATTGCCCCAGATCAAATCTTGCTAATTAAATAATTCGTTAAGACTTTTTCTTGCAAAGTTCACTGAGAAAAATACCACCAATAGTAAAGGTAGTTTTTTTATTATTGTAGTCGTACATATACTCTTAAATTTCTGTTTGGAGCTCTTCTAGATTTTTAAGAGTTGTATCCTGTAACAGACTTTCCTGTAATTTTTAGCACCTCTTGTGACAGCAACAACTTAAAAATTCCTCTATAAGAGTATAGAAATCTAGTAGGCTATATATGAAATGATCGTAGACCGACCGCGATGGGCTCCAAGAGTAGCTGCAGACTACTACTGCAGTATAAGGTAGTTTAAAGTATGCTTACGGGAGCCCACTTTGAGGGATGTACCCTCATATCTCTATCAAAGTTCGTTTTAACTACTCGATAGCTAAAACTTCCTGGCGCACACGTCTCTGCTGATGACTGCTCCTTTACTAGCCAAAGCTCACTTACACAAATCGAAAGGATCACTACATTTTTGCTACTTCGCTCGTCAGCCAGAGGTTCCTCTTAGACAAAAAAAGGATCTACCCATTTGGGTAGATCCTTTAAAACTATTTCTCTCTTACGATCTATTTTTGACTATTCTTGTTGTGCAGATATAAACCCAAGCTTAGAAGCCCACATTCTGAAGGTAGCAACTGCTACAATACCCAATATCACTACAACGATAGTGGCAATACCCCAGCGACTTGTTAAGAATGATAAGAATGAGAGGAAAGCACCTTTTTTATCACTATCTAATTCTCTTACTATGAAGG
>JBCCTJ010000050.1:0-4176 GCA_039198585.1 Bacteroidota bacterium | reverse complement strand
TTACAAAAAACTAATTTTTTATTACAATAATAAAAAAATAATTCATCTTATAAAATAAGCATATAAACGTTTAATGTGTTAGCATGGTTATGCTAAATAGGTTATATTTTTTCAGAAAAAGTTAGTAAAATCATGCAGGTTTTTTAGCATGAATTTTTAAAAAGTACATATTTGTTTTATATTTATCTTTTTATGTGAAGAGGAAATTAGTTCTTTTTACATTTTTTTCCTCTCAGATCTAATTTTAAATCGGTTATATATAGGAAAAACAATAAGTTAGACAATAATGATGATACAACAGCTAAAAAAAATATTTGGCTACAATGAATTCAGAGAAGGCCAGGCTAATATAGTACAAAGTGTAATAAATAAGAACAATATATTAGCTATTATGCCAACAGGTAGTGGAAAATCACTTTGCTATCAGTTGCCTGCTGTTAGTATGAAGGGCACTGCTATTGTAGTATCTCCACTTATCGCTTTAATGAAAAATCAAGTAGATTTTTTAGAAAGCAAAGGAATTGCTGCGACGTTTCTCAACTCAACACTTGGCAAAAAGAAGTCAGCGGCAGTGAAGCAAGCAGTAGTCAACAGAAAGCTTAAACTCATCTACATTGCTCCAGAAACACTCAACAAACAAGAGACAATTGACTTTCTAAAAGTGGCTAATATTTCTTTTATAGCTATTGATGAAGCGCATTGTATATCTGAATGGGGCTATGATTTTCGTCCTGAGTATAATAAACTGAGAAATACCATTGAAGCTTTAGGCAATTTACCTGTTGCGGCTTTTACTGCAACGGCTACCTTAAAAGTACAAGATGATATTATCAAGAAACTTGATATTGCTAATGCGAGACTATTTAAATCCTCATTCGCAAGAACTAATTTGTATTATGAAATACGCCCTAAAAAAAATCCAGAAAAGCAAATCATTCAATTCCTAAAAGCAAATTCAGATGATACTGGGATTATTTACTGCCATAGTAGAAAAAAGGTAGAAGAAGTAGCACAGTTTTTGAACTTTAATGATGTGGCAGCAGCAGCATATCATGCCGGCCTAGATAGTGCAACTCGCATAAGCAGACAAGATGACTTTTTAGGGGAAAAGATACGGATTATGGTCGCTACAATAGCCTTTGGTATGGGTATTGATAAGCCCAATGTAAGGTTCATTATTCATTATGATTCGCCTAAGTCCCTTGAAAACTATTATCAAGAGACAGGAAGAGCAGGAAGAGATGGAAAAGTAGCGAAGTGTATTTTTTTCTATGACCCAAAAGACATCGATAAGCTTGAAAAGCTCAATGCTAATAAGAGTGTTTCAAATCGTGAAAATGCAAATATTTTGTTATCTCAAATGAGGAACTTTGCACTTTCATCTGTCTGTATTAGAAAACAAATATTAAAGTACTTTGGAGAAAGCTATGAAGGAAACTGCGGGCAATGTAGCAATTGTTTAAAGCCATCCAAAAAGTATGAAGGACAAGCTCATATTATTAAAATACTTCAAGCAACTCATGAGAGAGACTGTCAACTAAATAGTTTACAATTATCGAAGTTTCTTAGTGGCATTGAAGGTATTCACACTACAAGCAATAGTTATGAACAGTCAAAAGTATTTGGAATAGACAAGGAAAAACTGCCTACTAAGTGGATATCTATTATTTATCAGTGTCTATTAAATGGCTACATTGGATATAGTGGACTTTCCTCAATGATCACCCTAACGAAAAAAGGGCATGAATTTCTTCAAAAACCTCATAGTGCTTTACTCTTAGAGGATCATAACTATAGTCTCTTAAATAGCGAAAGTCAATTACAAAAAGAGCAAGCTATCGATGAAATACTTTTTCACCAGCTTATAGCGCTCCGAAATCAAGAAGCACAAAAAAAAGGGATCAAGCCTTATCTCATTTTTCAAGAGCAGATGATCAGAGATATGACTCTTAACTTTTCTACTACCATTAATGCGCTAGCAACACTTCCTGGCATTAGTTTGAGTAAAGCAAGAAAATTCGGTGTTCCCTTTGTAGAGCTAATTAGACAGTATGTGCTAGACAATGACATAGAAACCGTTGAAACTGTTGTCATAAAAAGAAATTCTGCAAAATTTGCTAAGAGGATACAGCTTATCAAGCAAATAGATAAAAAAATCAACTTAGAGGATCTTGCCGACCTTTGTAGAGTATCCTATGAAGATCTTATTAAAGAACTAGAAGAAATATGCTATTCAGGTGTTAGGCTTAACCTTGACTACTATATCGATTCAATACTAGAAAAAGACCAACAAGAAGACTTATACAGCTATTTTTACGAACAAGAATCTGATAATATAGAGCGTGCTTGTGATGAGCTAGCTGATGATTATGATGAAGACCAAGTAAGATTAATGCATATCAAGTTCCTTTCTGAAGTTGCTAATTAAATAGTACATTAAGATTTTCTGAAGTAATTCAAAGTATTTTTCTACAAACTGAGGTTCAAAGCTGAATTGTACACCAGATACGCAATTCACTTCAATACATTTCGACAAAAGATAGAAAAGAGCTTATGCAAGATTTGAAAAAATATACAAAGTCCAAAGCAAAGAATCTGCTAAAAAATAACTCCTTTTTTTGTCCGAGAAATGGGGCAAAAAAATACCTCATAGTCGTAAAATATTGAGAAAATAACTGGGGAAAGCTTAGTACTTATTTTGACTATACAGCACCCATTAGAAAACTTATTTTATAGGTAATGTATAATTAATTGTGTAAAATAAAAAAAATTACTATTGTATCTAACTTTTAAACTACAAGTAGTTATGGCAAAAAAAACAAGTATAAAAAATGATCTATGTAGGACTGGCTAATCTCTTTCAAAGCCAGAATAATCTTAGCCTAGATAAGTTCTCAATTACTGTAACTGAGTCCCTAATGCTTTTGGAAAGAGAAGGCAAGAGACTGGTAATAGTAGTTACATGAGAGATTTTAGATCACTCAGGACCAGCAGTCTACAAATTAGTACCAAGATCGCGAAATGGGAAGTTCAAGCCTATGTTATTAGAACTAATCAATACACAGAAAGATCAGCTTAATCAACTATGCGTTCTATTGTATTGAAGAGGATAATCTACATGTGACGTAGTAGGTATCATCAAAGAATTTTTTGGAGAATCCATGAGTAAATATACTATTAGCAACTTAGAATCAAGCCTCCATGACATACGAAAAAAGTGAAAAAAAACCGCTAGATGCTAATTACAAGGCTATCTATTGTGATGCTGTTTACACTAACTTGCAACTAGCTAATAGTTATAGCAAAGAAGCCGTACATATTACTTATAGTGTTAAAGATGACAATATAAGAGAGCTATTCCTACTAGAGGTTGTCAACCCAACAGAGAACAGTAAGGTATGGAGAGAATCCCTTCATAAGCTTCGAAAGAGAGGTGTGGAACAAGTAGATCTTATAGTTTCGGATAGTATACCCCCATTTTTCTGAAGAAGCCAGCAAGCGTTATCCATCGGCAAATATTCAGAAATGTGTAGTCCACTGACAACGTCAGTTTACTCAACAAAGTAAGACCTAGAGACAAAAGTGCTTTTTCTTCTGATTTGAAAGAAGAATTCAATAATTTTAATTCCGAAAGTAGCAAAAAAAAGCTCGTGCTAAGATAAAAAGTTTTGTAGATAAGTGGAAAAAAGGGTATGGACGTACAGTAACCAAATTGCTTAATGAGAACTATATTGATGATTATTTGACGTGTATAGATTATTTTCTGTTGAAGTCAGACGTATAATATATACAACCAACTCGATTGAGAATTTGAATAGGCAAATTCGTAAGATAGCTAAAACCAAAATTAGCTTTGAGCAAGAAGAAAACTTACTTGATTTGATTTTTATTATTATTAAATATTTCGAAGCCAATAATTGGAAGAAATATGCAGTAACCAGCTTTCAATACCTTACAAAAAACACAATTAATTATACGTTACTTATTTATACGACCAATCCAATAGAAGGCTACCATCGACAGCTCAGAAAAGTGACCGAAAATAAAGGAGCTTTTTCAACCCCCGGTATGGGTCTGATTAATTAACTGTGTCAAGAGTATTTTTAAGCTCATAGATTAAGCTTTAATCTATCACCAAATATAATAGCAAGTTGGGATAAAATATCTTTCCAATTA
>JBCCTJ010000049.1:0-4315 GCA_039198585.1 Bacteroidota bacterium | reverse complement strand
TAATAGCAATACTGCTTTTTGGCAAAATAACCCACGTGTAGTTGCATTTCGAGATGATGACTTTGTGATTGTATGGAACAGTATAGGGCAAGATGGTAGTGGTCTTGGGATTTTTTTTCAGCGTTTCTATGCTAATGGGACGAAACAAAGCAGTGAAATGCAAGCTAATAACTACACGAATGGCGATCAGTATGGAGCTACTCTAGGTGCTTTTTCTGATAAAGGGATGATTATTGCCTGGGAGGGTAATGGACAAGATCAGAGGACAGGCAATATCACTGATTCAGTAGGAATATATGCACAGTTATTTGACCAGTATAATAATAGAGAAGGCTCTGAATTTCGTGTCAATACTTACACAGATGGTACCCAAACAGAGCCAGCCGTAACCATATTGCCCAATAATCAATTTTTAATCACTTGGGTAAGCTACTACCAAGTTTCACCTTCTTATGCTAGCACACATGCTCAGCTTTTTATGCGCAATGGGACCCGTGTGGGAGAAGAATTTCAAGTGAGTAGTGTTATTAATGGGTTTCAACTAGATCCTCATGCAGCCGCTCTTGATAACGAGAATATTTTTTGTGTATTTGCTTCTACTGGTGAGGATGGTGATAACTATGGGATTGTAGGGCAGGCTCTACTGCTTGGAACTTCCTCTCCAACTACTACACCGACACAAAACCCAAGTGTCCCTCCCACTGCCTTGCCTAGTTTATCTCCCACAGGGGTTACGATCATTCCAACAGCTACGCCTTCTTTATCTCCTACGGCTAGTCCCTCTCTTTTCCCTAGTCTAAACCCATCTTTGAGGCCAACAAGTAATACAAATACTCCAACAGCTACGCCTTCTTTATCTCCTACGGTTAGTCCCTCTCTTTTCCCTAGCTTAAGCCCATCTTTAAATCCAACAAGTAATACGAATACTCCAACAGCTACGCCTTCTTTATCTCCTTCGATTAGTCCCTCTCTTTTCCCTAGCTTAAGCCCATCTTTAAATCCAACAAGTAATACGAATACTCCAACAGCTACGCCTTCTTTATCTCCTACGGTTAGTCCCTCTACATCACCTAGCATCGCTCCATCAGTACACCCAACACAAAACCCTAGCTATCTTCCAACAGCTAGTCCGAGTTATTCCCCTACCCATATTCCTACATCAGATCCTACTTATTTACCAAGTATTCATCCCACTTTATTACCTAGTTTGTTTCCTAGTCAGCTACCTACAAAGAGTCCAACAATGTTGCCAACATTGTTGCCAATTACTTCCTTACAGCCTACTGTAGGTGGTGCCAATAATCAAAGCAATAAGTGGCAACCTGCTACTTATATTGCCAGTATTGTACCACTTAGTTTATTGGGGATATTAATAACTGCTGCCGCAACTGCTTATGTGTGTAGAAAGAGAAATGATAGTGTACAAGCAGACATAGTGCATGGAGTAGAATTTACGCTAGGTGACCTAGATGAGTAATTGATATAAAAAATATTTTATAGCGTTTAATCATACAAAACTGACACCCTATCACTCCTAAAGGAGCAAGGTCCCCAATCTGTTATGGACTTTTCTTTTTGCTGCATATGCAGCAAAAAAACCTCACGATAGTTTAGGAAACAAGATCGTAGAATAAATTGTGTTCTTTGTAAGATCTTGAAAGTTGGCTACTGCATATTTCTTCCAATTGTTAGCTTCAAAAAATTTAAAAATCACCGAAAATCAATCCAAGTAGGGAAAATCAGAAGTAGAGACCTTTTTGTTTAAAAACATTCCATGTCAGTTCTAGAAAAAGCTTCCCATTCATGTCCATAGCAAAAAATAAGTAAAATTCACCGCTTTTGGGTACTTTTTTCATTTTCGGTGATTTTTAAATTTTTATCAGCTATTCTTAGCTAGAAAAATATTGATAGAGTCGCTTATACAGCTTATTTTTTAATAATTTCTACAGTTTCGTATTCTCTTGACTCTTCCCAGGTAAATTTTTTTTTTGCTCAAAGTGAACTTTTGTTTTGGTGATTTTCCGAATTTGACTAGGGAAATTTTCAATCGAGTTGGTTGTATCTATTATGCATCTAACTTCAACAGAATAATCTATATATGTCAAATAGTCATAAATATAGTTCTCATTAAGCCATTGAGTTATTATACGTTTATACGCTTCTTTACACTGATCTACAAAGCTTTTTATCTTAGCAAGCGCTTTTTTTGCTACTTTCGGTAGTAAAATTATTGAATACTGCTATCAAATCAGAAGAAAAAGCACGTTTGTTCTTAGGTCTTACGTTTTTGAGTAAATTGAGTTGTAAGTGTACTACCTATTTCTGAATATTTGCCGCTGCATAACGTTTTTTAGTTTCTTCAGAAAAATTAGGTATACTATCCGGAACTATAAGGTCTATTTGCTCCATGCCTCTCTTGCGAAACTTATCGCTGTATACTCCTGATACCCTTACTGTTCTCTGTTGGATTGACTTCTAGTAGCAGTAATGCTCTTGTATATTGTCATCTTTAACATCATCAATAATATGTATGGCTTCTTTGCTATCACTATTAGCTGATGCCAAGTAAGTCGAAAGAGCATCACAATAGATAAGCTTGTAATAAGCATCTAACCGTCTTTTTTTCACTTTTTTCGTATGTCATGGAAGCTTGAGACTAAGTTGCTAATAGCATCTTTACTCATGGATTCTCCAAACAATTCTTCCATGATACCTGCTACGTCACATGTAGATAGCCCTCTTCGATACAATAGAGATTAAGTTCATCTCTCTGTGTATTCATTAGTTCGAATAACATAGGATTGAACTTCCCATTCCGCGATCTTGGTATCCTAACTTGTAGCCTGTTGGTCCTGAGTGATCTAAAATCCCTCATGTCACTACTATTACCAGTCTCTTGTCTGCCTTCTTACCCTTTCAGATACTCTTCTCTTTCCAAAAGCATTAAGGACTCAATTACAGTAATTAAAAACTTATCTAGGCTAAGATTATCTTGGGTTTGAAAGAGATTAGCTAGCCCTGCATAGATGATTTTTTCTACTTGTTTTTTTGTCATAATTTCTTGTGACTTAAAAGTTAGATACAATAGTAATTTTTTTCATTTTACACAATTAATTATTCGTTAACTATTTTTTTCACCGCAATTCCCCCACACAAGCTTACGTGACAGTATTCGGCTATACAGCTCTTCTTACCCTGAAAACTATTGTTTGCATTTACCTATCAGCGTGGTTCATCTCACATAACTACGACTGACTTTACCAATCGGTTAGGTGAATGCCCCTTCACTCGATATCCATTACAGAGATTTCATCACTACTACGATCTGATCAGCGACTAAATACTACATCGCTATTCGACCTGGTGACATCACTACTTGTGTCTTTCAATCCTCATTACTGAATCACAATGGCACCAGCCTCCCTAATTAATTTAAACAGAGTACCATTAGTTAGTATGCAGATTCCCAAGTTCCTTGACAGGGCCTATGTTGTTCTCACACCACCTAAGCAGTAACCAGATTTTTTTTAGGTTTGTCTCGGCTTGAGATGACCAAGCTGATTTTGACATAGTCTAAGTTTTTCGACACGTCAGCAGTAGTTCATTGACATTCGCCTTAACAACACTCACTTGATATTTCATTGAATATCTTTTCCTGATCGCTCACTACAATAACTCTTTAGTACTGCAGCATAGGTAGCTCAAAGTCTGCTCCCGCAAGCCAACTTTGCAAGGCTACCCTCATCTCTATAAAAGTTCGTCTTAACTACTCGATAGCTCAAGCTTCTTGTCATACACTTCTCTACTTTTGACTGCCCTATGTTAAACATAGTATTTATAAAAATGGATATCAGTTTTTCCCCTTTTTTATTATTAACTTGGTGTACCACACTTTAATCAAAAGTAGTGAAAGCTTCCAAATTAAACCTTTAGTGATGATCAAGTTTCTCTTTTTTTGTGTTATGACTCTTTTGAATCAATTTCCTTCTTTGGAGTATGCTGATCAAAGTGTTACTAGCAATACTGTACAAGAACAGTCATGCCTTTCCAAGCACAATCTACTAGTATGGAAAGCGGGAAAGCAAGTGCTTTATCGTTCTGGTGATCTCATCCTGATCAATAATTATAAAGTAGGTGTTCAAAGATATCCTATTATTGCTCCACTCAAAACTGCAGGTTTTATTGTTTTTTTCATGGGAAAAGATAGAAGTAGCAGTAATGAACGCTACTATGCACAACAATTTGCTGCTGACTACTCTAAGGTTGGCCCAGAAATGCAAATTAGTGCTTATGCCTTCGATGCTAATTCTATTCC
>JBCCTJ010000048.1:0-4343 GCA_039198585.1 Bacteroidota bacterium | reverse complement strand
GAAAGATCAGCTTAATCAACTATGCCTTCTATTGTATCAAAGAGGATTATCTACACGTGACGTAGCAGGTATCATGGAAGAATTTTTTGGAGAATCCATGAGTAAAGATACTATTAGCAACTTAGCCTCAAGCTTTTATAACATACGAAAAAAGTGGAAAAAAAGAACGTTAGATGCTTATTACAAGGTTATCTATTGTGATGTTCTTTTACACTAACTTGAAACGAGCTAATAGTTATAGCAAAGAAGCTGTACATATTATTTATGGCCTTAAAGATGATAATACAAGAGAGCTACATCTCCTAGATGTCAATCCAACAGAGAGGAGTAAAGCATGGGGGAATACCTTGATAAGCTTCGAAAGAGAGGTGCGGAGCAAGTAGATCTTATAGTTTCGGATAATATACCACATTTTTCTGAAGAAGCCAGCAAACGCTATCCATCGGCAAATATTCAGAAATGTGTAGTCCACTTACAACGTAATTTACTCAACAAAATAAGACCTAAGGACAAAAGTGCTTTTTATTCTGACTTGAAAGAAGCATGCAATAATTTTAGTACCGAAAGTAGTAAACAAAAAGCTTGTGCTAAGATAAAAATTTTGTATATGAGTAGAAAGAAGCGTATGGACGTATGGTAACCAAATTGCTTGATGACGACTATGTTGATGATTATTTGACGTATATAGATTATTCTGTTGAATTCAGACGTCTGATATATACAACCAACTCGATTGAGAACTTGAGTAGGCAAATTCGGAAGATCACTAAAAAAAAAATTAGCTTTGAGCAAGAAGAAAATTTACTTGATTTGATTTTTATGATTATTAAATATTTTGAGGCCAATAATTGGCAAAAATATGCAATAACCAACTTTCAATACCTTATCAAAAAACACAATTAATTATACGACCTCTCCACAGTGAGATGCTCGATCCAGTTGAGCAAACATAGTCTCTCTTTTTGATATTCCTTTACTACTGCAGGAGCGAAATTCTTAAGGGACTATTGCCTCTTGTTTTGGTAAAGATCGAGGAGCGAAAAAAGTGATTTTTTACTAAGGAATCATGACAAGTCAATGAGTCTCTATGTTCTTGATAGGGTGGTATTGAGCTTGGTTTTTTTCTTCTTCTTTTTGTTTTTTTTAATGGGTTGTCCATTATTGGACCTACTCTTTTGAGCTCTATTGATTATTTTTTGAGAGAGAAATAGCGTAATGCCCAACAATAGAAGGGCAATGACCCCCTTTTCTGCTAAGGAAAGCGAGCTAGTTTTGAATGGATTATTCGGCAGGACATTATTAGGATTTTCTTCTCCATGATGATTCGCATGTTGAGCTTCATGTGAATCAAAGTCTATCCCGCTGAGATGATAGGCATTTTTGGGCAGGACATTATTAGTATTTGCTTCTCCATGATGATTCCCATGGTGAGCTCCATGTGGATCAAGGTCTATCGCGTTTGGATGATGGGCATTATTGGGCGGGACATTATTAGCATTTGCTTCTCCATGATAATGCCCATGGTGAGCTTCATATGGATCAAGGCCTATCGCGTTTGGATGATGGAGATTGTTTAGCAGAAATGAATAAGAATATACTATCTCTTCTTCCTCTTCTGACAAAATAGCAGGGGGACTCTGCGCCGCGTTTCTCCATAAAGCCTCATCTTCAATCACGCTAGTAGACTTTATCTTCGTCCATAGGGGATCATTTAAGCGGTTAGCCTGCGTATAGTCAAGAAATTCGATGAAGATCTTTTCTATAAGCACTTTCGGAAAATGACGATCACTCATGCGCTGTATGGCCTCAAATCCTTCGATTTGTTTTTGAGCAATCGGATCGTTTGACTCTGCTATAGTGATGAAATGGTTGTTTTCTTCAACATTATTGTTCCATACCTTGTCATATAAGGCGTCCAGCATTTTTTTTGTTTCCAATTCATCAATGCCAGTCCGCGTTGGCTTCTTAGATAGGTATAGTCAAAGATTTGATACGGCATGGCACTATCTTGAAAAAGGTCGATCACCCATGGCTTTGTCTTTTGATTTTCGATGAAAGACCGTTCTGGAATCCATACTTTACCTTTAAAGAGCTTGGGATTTTCAAAATTGAAAAGTTGACCAAGCAGTATAGCTATCTCTTGCTTAGCTTTTGGAGAGAAGGCTAGCGCACCTCCTAGAATTTCCAACTGAATGATGATGAGTTTGAGTGAGATTTCTTTCTCAGTTCTGATGAGCTCGGCTAGCATGTCAAAAGAATGCGTACCCTTGTGTCTTCTATTTGTCCCTACCTCGACAGGGATTTCTGTAAGCAGCAGATTGATGCCTTCATCAAGCTGGGTAGTTATGAAAATTTTTTTGTCTTCGGGTTGTGAATACCATTTTCGCGCTGCGAGCTGAAAGGTGGTCATAAAATGGTTACCCCTGTGCTGATTAAAGTCGAGGAATTTCACCTTCACATCTTGATTTTGAGGATTTTCAAAAAAAGAGAGCAAGAGTACGTTATTGTCATTTTCTTTGATTTTTTGGAGCGTCCTCAGTTCTGCTCTTTCTGTGTAATATGAATCGGGCTTTATCTTCCTAGTGACGATATCGTAGTTCAATGATGAAAGTCTAGTCGCTTTGAGTTCCCTGTATCTAAATGATAGTTGGTATACAAAATTTTTTTTGGCAAGTCGAATTGGACTTGACTTCGTTAGTTCTTTTACTTTCTGAATAAAAAGAGGCTTAGGAGATGGTTCAAGTGGATCGAGAAGAAAAAAATTTGACGCAAAATGTTTAATAAGCCATTTAACTTTGAGGTTGTCATTATTACTTCGAATCCAAGCAGGTTCGTGTGTACAGTAAGCCCTCCCGCTATGGTAAATAGTATCTAGGCTGTTATGAATTGAGCTTTGATATTTTCTTGACTCATACTTATTTGCTGCAGCTTGATCGATCTTATTTTTAATAGTCTGAAAATAGGCTTCACGGTGGTCTATAAAGTTAATAAAACGCCCGTATTCGTGTGGAGAGTCTTCTCCTGTAAAATGAACTGGATAATGTTCGGGTACTAGGAAGAGAAAAACGCGCGGATAGAATTTCTTGAAACAATCATGGTTCACATCCAGTTGAGCAGCTCGATAGGGCTCTTTTTGGCTGACCACAAGTGCTATGACGTCGATGGATAGGCCTTTGGCTTTTTTAGCATTTGTGATGAGGAGCTTCCCTTGGCTATTTCGACAAGTCAGTAGGTGTCCCCAATGGGGTAATAAGATGTAGATGATTGCTTCTTGAGGTTCTTTGTAGTAGAAATAGTTTTCGCTGTTTTGTGGGAATGGAGGAACTTGGGCTTGTTATTGGAAAGTAGCCATAGGGTATTTCCCAAAACCTACTCTAGGTTCGGCCTCACGAAGTCCTGCTTGATGACCCATAAAGTGGTTTGCCCACACATAGAGGGCAATTTGATTCTCCACACCGTCTCCGATGACTATGATCTTTCTGTAGTGATCGTTTTCTAAATCTGCATCGGTTACTTGCCAACTGGACCTGTCCTGATTATCGGTGCTGAAAAGGGGAGGTATGGTAAGTATTGCCCATAAAAAACCCAAAAAACTAGGGGTAAGCCTAATCATCGTTTTCATATTAGTAGGGGTAAAAATGATAGGTCGTTGGTTTCTGCTGCTTTTCTTGCTCACTTCTAGTTTAGTTAGCCGATTAACAATTGTTTGGATACCTTCTTGCCTGCCCTAGTTGATTAACCTCTCTAAAGTGCTCATAAGTTTTTCTTGTTTGTTTGGTGCAAATTTAGCTAATTTTTCGATCATTCCCTATTTTTTTATATTGGACTGCGACAGGGTATACAGGGATGCTTGTGTAGAGTAGCTAGACTGGTCAATCATCGAAAAAAGCAGCTTTTCATCTTCTTTTGCTAGCTTGCCTAAGTCTCCTTTCCACTCATGCTTAAGAACTAGGGATTTCCAAAAAGTAGGATATGAAAGTAGACTTGGAACATCCTTGGGCAGCTGTAGCATCGATAATAAAATTAAGAACTTTTTTGTATTATTGGGTTCATTTTAAAAAAAATTTTGGCTCAATTAAAAACTGGAATAGTTAAATTCTTTGATGTAGAAAAGAGGTTCGGATTCATCAGCCCCGAAGATGGATCAAAAGATGTGTTTGTTCACTCCTCTGACGTTGACTTTAACATACAAGAAAAAATGCGCGTTAAATTCAAATTCTTGAAAAATGATAGGGGAGGTCAGGCTAAAAACGTGTCCCTAGCTTAAAGCAAGGCGACGTCGTTTTAGATCATTTTGGAGGCAAGGAAACCACAACAGTAGCAGCTTCAAAAAAAGAAGAAAG
>JBCCTJ010000047.1:0-4559 GCA_039198585.1 Bacteroidota bacterium | reverse complement strand
TATACCGCACCCATTAGGAAGCTTATTTATACGACCAATCCAATAGAAGGCTACCATCGACAGCTCAGAAAAGTGACCAAAAATAAAGGGGCTTTTTCAAACGATATGGCTTTCTTAAAGGTTGTGTTTTTAGCGATAAAAAACATAGAAAAAATGGTGTTATTCCTTGTGACATCGGGGTTTAAGAGCACAGCAATTAACGATTAGATTTGTAGCTAACACATACCTCTTGATTTAACTTTATATTTGAAACCTTAGACAGAGTTTAAATTACACTCTCGTGAAAGCTTAATACTTATTTTGCCTATACAGCACTCATCAGAAAACTTATTGATATGACCAATCCAATAGAAACATACCATCGACGGCTCAGAAAAGTCACCAAAAATCAAGCGGCTTTTTCAAGCGATATGGCTTTCTTAAAGTTTGTGTTTCTAGCTATAAAAAAAATAGCGTGCTCCTTTGTCACATTGGAGCTTAACAGTACAGCAATGAACCATTAGATTTGGATCTAGCATGCTTCTTAATTTAACCTTACATTTGAAATCGTAGAGAGAGTTTAGATTACACTCCCTCACAGATTTTAGATGATATTTTCTTGAAAAAAGAGAATGCTGAAAGGCTAATCAGCAGTAGCCATGTTTTTGTTCAAAAATATTTCATATTGCTACAGTGTTGTATTCTATCGACTGATTCTACGAAAATTTAGGAAACTAGATCTTGAAGCTATCCAGAGAGAAAAACTTTTTTAGTCGCGACTCTGTTTTGATAGGCCATCTAGTATATTTTTCAAGCGCTCGGCTTCTACATAATCCATTTTTTTAGCGGCTTCTTCCATTTGACGTTCTATTTTTTGAATATCTTTGGCAGTAAATTGCTTTTTATCATAAGAAGTTTCCGGATCCGCTACTTCTTTTTGATGATCGTTTCGATAGGATGCAGTGTCATAGTTGGCACGTTGCAATAGGTTTTGCTTAGCTTGATGAACGGAAGTAGGCGTAATACCATACTTGTCATTATAAGCAATTTGTTTGATACGTCTTCTTTCTGTTTCTTGGATAGCCTGCTTCATACTTTTTGTCACAATATCAGCATACATAAATACTTCTCCATTAACATTACGCGCAGCTCTACCTATTGTTTGTATGAGTGAAGAAGTATTCCGCAGAAAACCTTCTTTATCAGCATTTATAATGGCAACTAAGGAAACTTCTGGCAAGTCTAAGCCTTCTCTTAGTAAGTTGACACCCACCAGCACATCAAACTCACCTATCCTAAGACCTTCTAAAATAGTAACTCGCTCAAGCGTTTTGATTTCCGAATGAATATAACGGCAACGAACCCCTACACGTAGCAAGTATTTAGAAAGCTCTTCAGCCATTTTTTTCGTCAAGGTAGTAATCAATACACGCTCTTTCTTTTTAATCCTTCCCTGAATGGCATCCAAGAGGTGATCTATTTGATGCTTAGTAGGAACTATAGTAATTTTCGGATCAAGAAGTCCCGTAGGTCGTATTAACTGTTCTACAACCAAACCTCCAGAATCTTCTAATTCATAACTAGAAGGTGTTGCACTCACATAGACTACCTGTGATCTCAATGACTCAAATTCTTGAAAGTTAAGAGGACGATTATCCATAGCAGCAGGGATACGAAATCCATAATCTACTAAGTGGCGCTTGCGCGCATGATCTCCTCCCCACATACCTCGCAGCTGAGGAATCGTAACATGGCTTTCATCGATCACAAGTAAAAAATCAGTGGGAAAATAGTCTAACAAACAATAGGGGCGCTGCCCTGGTTGACGTTTATCAAAGAAGCGTGAATAATTTTCAATACCTGAGCAATAGCCAATTTCTTTCATCATATCTATATCGAGTTTAGTACGCTCCTCTAAGCGTTCTGCTTCTTCTGTTTTACCCTCTTTTAAAAAAAAACGTACCTGCTTAATCAGCTCTTTCTCAATTTCAAGGATAGCTGAATCTATACTACTTTTACTAGTGACAAAAAGGTTGGCTGGGTAAATACTGACTCGCTTTAGATTCGCTATTTGTGTGCCCTTCTCTGGGTCAATTTCTTGAATAGCTTCTATTTCATCACCAAAAAAGAAAAAACGATAAGCTTGATCTCCATAAGCTAGAAAAACATCTACTGTATCACCACGTACACGAAAACTTCCATGCCCAAAGCTTTCTTCATTGCGGTGATATAGCAAATCTACCAGTTGCAGAAGAAACTCATCTCTATCAATAATATCACCTACATTATAAAACAAAACGTGTTGTCCAAAATCAGCAGGATTACTTAAACCATAAATACAGGATACTGAGGATACAACAATTACATCACGTCTTCCTGATAACAGGCTAGAAGCTGTTCTCAAGCGAAGTTTCTCTATTTCTGCATTAATAGTCAACTCTTTTTCTATGTAAACATCAGTAGTAGGAAGATAAGCTTCAGGTTGATAATAGTCATAGTAAGATACAAAGTATTCAACAGCATTATTAGGAAAAAATGAGCTAAATTCAGCATAGAGCTGTGCTGCTAATGTTTTATTATGGCTGATTATTAATGTAGGTCTTTTAACCTCTTGGATCAGGTTAGCAATAGTAAAGGTTTTACCAGATCCTGTTACACCTAGCAATGTTTGAGCCTTGTCTTGACGATTAATACCTTCTACAAGCTGCTGGATAGCGTTTGGCTGGTCACCTGTAGGCTGGTAGGGTGATGTAAGATTGAATTGCATAATAAAAATAGCATACTGAATTAGCTTGTGTTAACTTATTGATTATCGTTTGATCAATAAACGATATGATAAATGCAAAAATAATCAAAGCATGAGATCAGGAGAATAATCAACATTTATCAGTAGTTAATGCTTTTTTTGTATACATAGAATAAACAGTATCAATGTTTAAGATCGAGCAAGCAAGCATCTTTTGTTATAATTAATGTAATAAACTGGACTTTTACTGAAATTAAATAGTTAATACAAATGATTCCTGAGTAAAGAGCTTATTACTAGATTTTTCATATCAATTATAATGAGTCGCTATTCATTAAAAGGATGCAAACGATATTGGACCAAGCAGCATAAAAAAAATTGCGAAAACTCAACTATACTCTTGAGCTTTCGCAATTACTATTTAGTTAAATTTGTTCATTGTTCAATAAGACTATTTTCATCTCCCAGTTCGATTTCTGTCTCCAGAGCTATATTACTTTGAATTGAATCATTGTGTTTACGTATACAATAGCGAATACCTGTAGCTACTAATATTACACCTACTAAGGATCCACCTCCTACACCAGCAATGTAGATATAAGTCCATTCTTTCTTAGAATAACGTGTAGGAGAAGGAGTAGGTACTCTTGTAGCCTGTGGACTTATTTGGATTAGTAGATTTATTTCACTATTAGGTTTTTGTGTAGGAAGAAGCGTAGGAACCCCAGTTGGTATATTGGTTGAGAAAGTAGGCGTAAAGCTAGGCGTCAATGTAGGCTCTAGGGTAGGATTCTTACTGGGATTAGTAGACAATAATTGACGAGAATGATACTCAGCTGATTGTCCATGAGTAGTTACAGTACTTTCTGAGTTACCTTTCTTTATCTTTAAAGAAGCATTGTCAAATCCTTCATCTCTATATGAATTGTTAGTATATGTTAAATTTATACTACTATTCAAAAGGTGAAGCTCATTATATTGAATTTTATCAATCTTAGTGATACTAGGATCAGTATTTTGACTATTACAAAATAGCAAAACAGCATAAAAGAGAAGTGGCTTAAACATAACTTATTATAAATAAAAGAGTGAAATGTAATTATAGTTACATATGTAATATATGTACACTAATATAAATAAAAATTATTATATATGCAAATTTTATTTGTAACGGGCGAGTGTAGTCTAAGCTCTGTCTAAATAAAACAGAAGGTTGATTATTTAACATTTAACCTTAGACATTATGAACAAACACACCTTACAAGAAATGAAAGCAAAACCCCTGAAGCAATTCCAGACCCTGATTTGGTAAAAAGGAAGCTTGTGCTCTCCTACTAAAAGACTTCCTTGAACAAGTACTAGCAGCGGAAATGGAAGAACACCTTAACGAGACTCAAGGAGTTATTGAGAACAAGCGAAAGGGTAAAGAAGCTAAAACTATCAAAAGCGGGGTAGAGACTTTTAGCATACAGACTCCACAAGAGAGGAAAAGCACATTGAATCCTACAATAGTCGTAAGCGAGAAAGGATATTAGCAGACAGACTTGAAGAGAAGATAATAGGATTTTATGGAATAGGAATGAGCTATCGAGATATCCTAAGCATATCAAAAAATGTACCATACAGAGGTTTCTATTAGCATGCTCACTCAAATTACAGATCGAATCATGCCTACAATGAAGGCTTGGGCAGAGTAGAACACTGGCAAGTGTTTACCCTATTGTATTCTTAGATACTATGCATCAAAAAGTAGAGGACAATGGTTGTGTAAAATCAAAGCGCTCTATAGCGTGTAATGGCAATCAAGAAAGAGGAAAAAAAGAAACTATTAGCT
>JBCCTJ010000046.1:0-5110 GCA_039198585.1 Bacteroidota bacterium | reverse complement strand
CTATTTATTAATAGAGGCTACCCTAGAGAAGAGTTAATTGAGTTTCAGCGGATTATAGAGAAGAAAATAGCTGTGTGCCAAAAGAACTTAAACGACTTGCAAGCGAGGATTGAAAAAATCAATGATGGCAAAATTAAAGTTACTAGTCTTGATGACTGTTATGAGGTTGAAAAAAGGGAGCAGCTGAATCATCAAATTCTGCGGGCGTAAAAATTCTTGACCAAGCTCAGAGAATTCATGCATAGGATCAAAAAGGGTACTTATAGTATTTGCTCTAAGACGGGTATGCTCATACCTAAAGATAGGGGGTCTGATTAATTAATCTATCTAAAGTGCTGATAAGTTCTTTTTGTTTGGTGAAAATTTAGCTAATTTTTCGATTATTTCCTCTTTTTTCATATTGGACCGCGACAGAGTATACAGTGTTGCTTGTGTAGAGTAGCTAGACTAGTCAATCATTCAAAAAAGCAGTTTCCCCTCTTCTTTTGATAGCTTGCCTAAGTCCCCTTTTCCTAAATGCTTAAGAACTACCTAGCTAGTGCTGCATCCCCATGTTTTAGAATGCTTTTGTCCTCTTCTCTGTTAAGGTCCACTAAGAACTCGAACCACATCATCAGTTGTCCTAGCTGTTTGTCCTCAAAGACATCTAGTAGGGGGATTTTCAGGTACTGAACTAGATAACTAGGTTTCTTCTTTTTGCTCTATTACTATTGATTGCTTTAGGTTTAAAATCAGCATGATTTTTCCCAAACAAATATAAGTAGTTATATAACTTGGAGAAAGCCTAGCTTCCGAAACAGCTCATGTATAAATCATGGGTGGGAGAATACCATACAGAGTAAGTAGCGTAAAAGTTGACTTTTTTGATTATAATACTAGTACTATAATGGTGCCTACAAGAGAAAGTAGTCAAAGTCAGCAAGCAGGTATTTAGTTAATTACAAGCTTATGAGGATTTTTCTTTTTCTTTAAAATAACACTTGAATATAGCCTCTTGATGGAATGATATAAAAATAGGAGCGTAGGTGATTAATTTTTTGCTTATATAACACATGGTTGTCCAGCTATATAAGAACCGAAACGACTGAATAACATAAAAAAGTTATCTATACTTTTTGATCAGTTATGAGTTCGAAAATAATGTCTTTGGCGAGCAATAATGAGCTTCAAGAAGGCTTATTAATAGCTAAAAAGTACAAATTCGTATGATCATTTTCTGATTTGCAAAAATAGAATGGTTTTTTTGATCAATTTTTTTGTATAAAATAAATAATTTTTGTATTTATTTTGAATAAAACATCTTTTGATTATATTTACGGTGTCTATTTATATATAAATAAATTCTAGAATAACTGTATACTAACTAGACTCATGATTTGCTTTTAAGTATGATTACAAAAACACAGGCGGGTACAGTGTATGGAGTAGAGGCGCAGGTAATCGCTATTGAAGTGAATATTGTAGAGGGGCAAAACCTCTTTATAGTAGGGCTTCCTGACAATTCGATTAAGGAGAGTGAGCATCGTATAGAGTCTGTGTTAAAGCACAATGGCTATAAAATGCCTCAAAAGCGAGTCATTGTTAACTTAGCACCAGCAAGTATTAGAAAAGAAGGAGCGTCGTACGACCTTGCGATAGCTCTTTCTATTCTTCATGCTTCAAGACAAGCCAAGTTCCCTTCCCTTCATCGATACCTGATAATGGGAGAGCTAGCTCTTGATGGCATGTTGCGTCCAGTCAAAGGAGTGCTACCTATTGCTATAGAAGCAAGAAAAAAAGGCTACCAAGGATTTATCTTACCCAAAGTCAATGCTCATGAGGCGGCTATTGTCAATAATTTGCCTAGTATACCGATTAGCCATATCCAAGAAGCTATTGACTTTTTAAGTAATCAAAAAGAAATTAAACCGATTTACATCAACACAAGGAAGCTATTTGAGAAACAACAAAATGATTATCCGCTCGACTTAGGCGATATTAAAGGGCAAGTGTCCGCTAAAAGAGCGCTAGAAGTGGCTGCCGCAGGTGGTCATAACTTAATTATGATAGGGCCTCCAGGTTCTGGCAAGACCATGCTAGCCAAGCGCATCCCTTCTATTCTACCTCCACTTACATTACGTGAAGCATTAGAGACTAGCAAAGTGTATTCTGTCATTGGGAAAATCAAACGAGGGCAAGCCTTAGTAACTCAGCGACCATTTAGGTCTCCTCATCACACGATCAGTGATGTTGCTTTAGTAGGCGGAGGGTCTATACCACAACCCGGTGAAATATCACTTAGTCAAAACGGGGTTCTCTTCTTAGATGAGCTAACAGAGTTCAAAAGAGGTACACTAGAAGTACTCAGACAGCCTTTAGAAGACAAGCTGATTTCAATCACACGTACTAAAATGAGTGTAGAGTTTCCTGCCAATTTCATACTAGTAGCTAGCATGAACCCTTGTCCATGTGGTTATTACACACATCCAGAAAAACCTTGCACATGTACGCCTATGATGCGTAAGAAGTACATGCACAAAATCAGCGGTCCCTTACTTGATCGCATAGATATTCATATGATTGTGAATCCTGTCTCTTTTAAAACAATGACCACAATACCAAAAACAGCCACAAGTATTGCCGTACGTGAGCGCGTTACCATAGCACGCAAAAGGCAGGTTACTCGTTTTCACAAGCACCCCACAATTCATGCCAATGCAATGATGCCTCCTCAATTATGCGAACAGTACGCTTCGCTACCTGATGATAGTCAGCACTTACTTCGCATCACTATGAATCGCTTAAAGCTCTCTGGCCGTGCGTATCACAGCATCTGTAAAGTAGCTAGGACGGTCGCTGATCTGGCTGATAGTCATATTGTTCAGCCCGAACACATTGCAGAAGCTATTCATTACCGTAGCTTGGATCGGTCTCAGTGGGGAGATACGTAAAGCTTATGATGAGTCTGCTATTTGCTTGATTGAAGTTATAACTTGATCAAATTTACTGAACTTGATTATATTTGTAATTGTTAATTCATAATAACAACTATAAAGTTATCCCTAATCTCATTATATGATACAACTACGCCAATGGCTACTACGCGGAATCCTCTATCCGTTATTTTTCTCAGGTATGGCCTTACTCCCACTTGATGCAGCAGATCTAGTAAAAAAAACACATGACGATGTTAGACAAAAAATAGTAGATTACATTGATGATGAAAACTCTGATGATTCTAATCAGAATAACCAACTTGATGAAGTTAAAGTAAGTTTAGAAGAATATTTTCAGGACATTAAAGTGGATAATTTTAAGGATGAGATACAGTTTTTTAATAAAGTAGTAATGCCCGAAAATTGGCCAGAATCACTACAAAAAATGAGTATTGAGAATCAAGAAAATGATAATTTTATGGGAGAAGAATCCGCTATAACAAAAAAAACAGTCAAAAAAATAAATATCCTGGATATCTTCAGCAAGGTCTTATTAAAAAATGGTTTTTCTATTGAAGACAAGAATAATCCAAGTAAACTGGCTGAAAAATTACTGGAAGCATGGGAAGCAAGGGTAAAAGAAGTCTATCGAGATCTCATCAAAGAGAAAGAAAGTGAGAAAAAAGATGCAGATCAGGAAGAGGCCAGTCTTGATTTTGATAAAGCAGATAAATATTGGGATGAAGTAGTAGTAAATGTGTTTAGCCCAACTAGCTATAATTATGATAAAAAACGTGATGAATTAGAACAGTGGCCTAAAGAAGAAAAAGAAACCCAGCAACGTCTAGCGAATGAAGAAAAAAAAAATGAGAAACATTTTCGTGAGAAGATGGAAGCAGTTATTGATCTGATTGTTGATAAGCTCTCTCTTGAAATTCTTAGCAGTGGAGTCTCTAATAAGGAAAATAAGGGCTCTACATTATTGGACGAATGGACCAAAGAGCTAGTTGGAGGTGACTGGCTTGAGAGTGATACCTCAGGTGGCACAGGATTACATCATTCTGATATTATTTTTTATGATGGGAATGAAGAGGACAAACTGCCTTCACGTAGATACTTAGCTGATCAAGTAACTAAAAGAATCAGTCAGGAGGGAGCAATTGGGAAACAATTACAAAAAACTTATATGAGTTATGATGAGCTTATTCCAACTGTTAAGGTATTACTAGGGATCAACCAACTCGTGAATCAGCTTCAGGATAATAATTTCATTCGCTTACATCAGACCGAAGCAGCAAAAATTAGCGAACAAAGAAAAAAATGGACCAAATCCCTAAAAAATCATATAGAAAGTATGGTTGATGTGGAATTTCAACTAGATGGATTTCTTGATGAAGAAAAAATGAAAATTGATGATTCAGAATGTCTCAAGGATGCTACTAACAAGCATTTATTGACCATTAAAACCATCTCTGAACTAGTAAAAGATCAAAAAGAATATCATTTTCTACCACAAAAGTTAGCTGAACTCTTTAACAAGTATATAGTCAGTGTACTCAGTAGCCTAAGATTATCAAAAAACTCAGGATATAAGGATGAATTAAATGAGTATACCAAAAAAATTAATTGGAAAAGCTTTATAGAAAAGAAGCCTAAAAAAGAAGAGTCCAAGAAAGATCAGAATAAGAAAGAAGAAAACACTAAGGAAAAACAGCCCAAGAAGGATAAGGATAAGAAGAAAGACAAATCTCAGGAAGAAGAGTCCAAGAAAGATCAGAATAAGAAAGAAGAAAACACTAAGGAAGAACAGCCCAAGAAGAATAAGCCAAGAGGTTATCGTGTAAAAATAGTCATAATTGTAGCAATAATAGTAGGTTTGGCTGGGTTAGCAACTTATAAGATCTATCAATTGATGCAGAAAAAGGAGGCTACTACCGAATAGTTGGTAGCACAATCAAGTATGAGAGCCTAGTTAGAAAAAGTCAAAATTTTTTTTTGTTTTAAAAGTGTTAAATCATTCAAAAGTGTCAAAATAAAAAAATTTGACACTTTTGAATTTTTTAATCATGAATAAACAACAAAAAGAAATAAATCAAGTAACATGGGAAGGTATAAAGCAACAAGCTGTAGAACGTCTATTAGAGACAAAAGAATTATCAGGAAAAAATGGTGCTATAACGCCCATCATCAAAATG
>JBCCTJ010000045.1:0-5172 GCA_039198585.1 Bacteroidota bacterium | reverse complement strand
AACATAGAAAAAAAGTGGAGTGCACCTTTGTCACATTGGGGTTTGACAGCACAGCAATTAACCATTAGATTTGGAGCTAGAATGCCTCTTGATTTAACTTTACATTTGAAACCTTAGACAGAGTTTAAATTACACTCTCTAGTTTTAAGCTAATATGTACTTTTTAAGGCTTTATTGTTGTATTTATCACTTTGTCTATGCCTACTGAGCTAGTTATTGTTATATTCGAATAGTATTAATAACTATCTCATATGCTTATTAAAGTTTCATTTTTTCTTCAAATAATTGCTTTTGTTTTCTCTCAAAAAATAGCTGAGAGTAGCGCACATAAGTATAGTCTATTATCTTCTAGTAATCTAACGGAACAGCTAGGGAATAACTGCTCTATTCCTTGCCCTGACTTGACTCATATAACTAATCAATCTGTATATGTAGGGGACAATTTTTCCTGGTCGCTGAGTAATTATTCAACAGGATATCCAAATAGTACTATTTGGAATATCACTTCATGCAGTGGAGAAAAGCTACCTAATAATATGACTTTTCTAGAGAAAGAGACACGATTACAAGGTCCTATCAATCACCCTGGGAATTACTGCATTGAGATCACTAGTAGCCGCAGCTGCTATTATATCAATCAAAGTAGATGGCAAGTATATTGTACTACGATGACAAATCTTTCGATTGTTGCTCTCAAGCATTCTAATCCAGGTTCTATAGAAAAAAAAATTTCTCTACACACAGAACATATCATTCTCATAGGAGTATTTATTATTTGTATTCCTTGCATCTGGAAACTAAGGCAGCGAACCATAAAAATTGTTGATCATCATCAAGCAGCCCCAAATAAAAGTAGTAGTAGTATGAATAAGAAGGAAGAGCTAGAAAGTTTTGTGACGATTCAGCTGATGACATCTAATAATACTCAAATACAGCTAGAGTGGCAAGATTAGCCGATTATAATTTACTGAAACTTGCTATCTGATTAAGTATGATCTCTATAAAAAAACTGCCCTATTCTCCTCATCTAGAAGATGAATAGGGCAGTCAGCTGTAAGATATTAGCGGTAAAAGATAGTAATATAGTTTGTACAAAACACTATTTTTCTGTACTACTTCTTTTTTTCTAAATTAGAAATAGACTCATTTTCCCAAAATGAAAAAAAAGAAGTTATTAATTCCTAATATTGTATGTTACAATTACAATCTCTACAAAAATCTAGATAGCATTCTATATCTATTCTTCTGCTCAAATATTTTTACGCTTCCTGTGTTGCTATTTTCTCTTTGACTAATTGGCTATCTTCTTGAAGAGACTTAAATTGGGGTTTATGGATATAACTTATCAAGCCAATCACTGGATTTTGCCCAATGGTCTCCGCCTTGTTGTACAATCAATCCCTACAAGTAAAATAGTAGTTGTAAACACTATGTATCATGTAGGATCTGCTAATGAAGACCCTAGCCAAACAGGTATTGCCCATTTAT
Source organism: Bacteroidota bacterium (assembly GCA_039198585.1). Classification (GTDB taxonomy): domain Bacteria; phylum Bacteroidota; class Bacteroidia; order Cytophagales; family Amoebophilaceae; genus JBCCTJ01. The sequence continues at coordinate 3,684 of JBCCTJ010000045.1, read as the reverse complement.
TGGAGCACATTATGTGTGCAGGTTCTGTCAATATCCCTTCTTATGATAGTTTACTACAACAGTCTGGAGGCACTAACAACGCTTACACTACTTGGGATGTTACTAGCTACTGGTCTAGGTTGCCAGCTACTAAACTGGAAGTAGGTTTATGGATAGAATCCCAAAGAATGTCTGCTCCTAAGTTTAATAAACATACTATTGATACACAGCGCAAGGTTGTGATTGAAGAATTTAAGCAAGTATGCCTTGCCAAACCTTATGGAGATGTATGGCATCATCTTTTACCTTTGGCTTATCAGGAGCATCCTTATCAGTGGCCTGTAATAGGTAAAGAAATAGGCCATATAGAGAACATAGCCGGTAATAATATCGTCCAGTTTTATGAGCGTTATTATCATCCTGAAAATGCTGTGTTGTCTATTGTAGGAGGTATTAATCCTCATGAAGCCTATCAATTAGCTAAAAAGTGGTTTGCATCAGAAACTAAAGCGGAATACAAAAAACCTAAACTACCGCAAGAAGCTACTCAGCAAGAGGTGAGAAAAATAAGAATAACGGGTAATGTGCCACAAGATGCTATTTACATGGCTTATAAAATGGCAGGTCGTTGTGATAGTCAATATTTACCAACACAGGTATTAAATACTATCTTAGGAGAAGGGGAAAGCTCATGGTTTCGTGTAGAGCTTGTAGAAAAACAAAAGCTATTCAATAGTGTACAAGCCTACACGTTTGATACGATAGATCCAGGATTGTTAGTAATAGTTGGTAAACCTGTCAAAGGTGTATCACTTGAGAAAGCTGAGCAATATATACAAGCTGCTTGTCATCAATTGATACATGAAGGAATTCAAACGGATAAGCTAACAAAAGCATGCCATCAAATTGAAGCTGATTATAGATTCAGTCAAATACATGCTACTGACCAAGCTGATTTTGTCGCTTGGAGTACAATTCTAGAAGATCCTAATTTTTTTGAAAGGGAAATAGCAAGACTCAATAATATAACTCCAAAAATAGTTAAAAATGTCGCAAAACATACATTTTTAGACAAAAATAAGAGTACTCTTTATTATGCTAAGAAGACAGAATAGACTTCCTATTTTTTGTTTGTAAGCCAATCGTAGCCAACATAAATAAAGTACCCAACGGGAGCAAATAACTTGTTGTATTGATTAAAAAAGCGAATATTAATTTTAACCCATCCCATATCTATAATGAAACCAGTCAGAACTAAAACAAGTGTAGTAACAAAAATAACCGATCTAATCTTTTTTTTATCCATATATGTATTCTTTAAAATCAAAACTACATACAATATAATAAATAAAATCAGAAATTGACTTGTTATGAGGCTAAAACCTATCAAAATTGCTGCACAATACCTCCAAGCAGGAGAAGTTGTAGCTATCCCCACCGAAACTGTGTATGGGCTAGGGGCTAATGCTTATGATCCCGAAGCAGTACAAAAAATATATGCTATCAAAAATCGACCCCATACGAGTCCCCTGATTGTTCACACACATGATCTGGCAGCTGTCAGTGACTTTGTAGAAGAGATGCCACGGATAGCTGTTCGCCTAGCTCGTTGTTTTTGGCCAGGAGGACTTACACTGTTACTGAAGAAAAAATCAATCATTCCCCCGATTGTCACTGCTGGTTTGCCCACTGTAGGAGTTAGAATACCTGCTCATCCCCTCACTCAGCAAGTTTTACAGTTACTCAATTTTCCTATTGCTGCCCCGAGTGCTAATCCTTTTGGGTATATCAGTCCTACTACTGCTCAGCATGTAGCCAAGCAGCTGGGTAGAAAAGTAGCTTATATTCTAGATGGTGGACCTTCCTCTTTAGGAGTAGAGTCGACTATTATTGGTTTTCAAGGAGAAAAAGCAGTTCTCTATAGACAGGGTAGTGTGCCAGAAGAAGATATTCAGAGAGTAATAGGGTCTATTGGATACTACAAAAGTCAAGAAAAACCAACTATCGCCCTCACTTCTGGTACACTACTCAGCCATTATGCACCACGCACTCCTCTGATCGTAGGCAGTATAGATGATCTACTGAATCAATATCAAGGTCATCAAATAGCTATGTTAGGTTTTGACCAATATGTTGAAGGAATTCCTAGAAAACTTCAGTTTTTACTCAGTCCTAAGAAAAGCTTAGTTCAGGCAGCACAAAGACTTTTTATAGGACTGCACTATTTAGATGACTTAGGTGTGGATAAAATTATAAGTAGCTATCTTCCCAGCCAAGGTGTAGGAAAAGCAATTAATGACCGTTTAAGGCGTGCTTCTTATTCTCTTAAACCTATTCAGTAATAACTTGCTTGTTATATTCTCAATCTACTGCTACTGGCATGATTAGCATGAGTAGTTCTTCTGGTTCTTTACTTGCTTCTGTGGGCTCTATCACAATCGCTCTTTTTGGTGTGTCAAATAAAAACTGAATATCTGCTTGTGGCATATGATTGACAAGCTCTAGAGCTAAGCTAGCATTTAAGCCTACTTTGTACTCATTTCCGCTGTACTGACAAGGTAATTGTGTGTGCGCTTGATTGGAAAATTGCAGATCTTCTGCATGCAAGTCAAGCTGATCTTGTTTGAGATAAAGTAAGATCTGATGAGTGGTCTTATTAGCATAGTAAGCAATAATTTTCATAGCGTTTAAGAACTTATTTCTACTAATACGCATTTTATGAGGACTGCTTTTAGGAATAATATTTTCGTAATCTGGATAGTCTTCATCAATAATAGCTGTAATAATTTGTACATGACCTAGCCAAAAAAATACATATTTGTCACTTATCATTAACATAACCTGCTGACTATCATCAGGGAGTAGTTGTGTAATCAACTGTAAAGGGCGGACGCCAAGCGTAACTTGGTAGGGAGTAGAGGAGTGAATGTCATGCCGTATATAACGAACTAGCCGATGGCCATCGATAGCTACAAAAGTAGCTTGCTTCTCGTCAATGGTAATATTGACACCATCTAGACCAGGTCTCATTTCATCTTTACCAGCGGCAAAAACAGTTTTTTTGATAGCTTTTTTGAGGGTTTTTACTTCTACTTGGATTGCTTCTTTTTGGGTGATATCTGGAATAACTGGGAAGTCTGCAGCATTCTCGCAGGCTATCCGATATTCTCCATTTTGCGCTTTAATGGTGATATTGTATTTGCTAGTATTGATAGCAATATCGATTGGCTGCTCAGGAAGGTTTCTTAATGTTTCAAGTAGAAGAGTCGCAGGAACTGCAATACGTACTTCCCCAGGAGATGTAACTGATAGCGTAGCAATGGCTGTGGTATTAAGGTCAGATGCTGTCAATGTCAGTTCATTCGTACGTACATCTAAAAGTAGATTACTTAGAATAGGCATTACTGCATGATTGCTAACAACTCGATTCAAGGAGGCTACTTCTTTAAAAAGAACAGAAGACAAAATGCTAAACCGTAGCTCATTAGGAACAGTAGTAGTAGTCATAAATGTAATTTATCTTAAGTGGTTATTAGCTTATATATCATCAAAATACATCACCAATCGTGGAGAGTATGGGTATCGCACCCATGTCCGTACAATTACATTGCTCAGCTTTCTACATGCTTAGTAATACTTTCTATTAGAAAAAGCTAAGTGTATTACTTCCCATTACTTTTTCTTTGGCATGTTATTAATAGCTTT
>JBCCTJ010000044.1:0-5327 GCA_039198585.1 Bacteroidota bacterium | reverse complement strand
ATAAGGGTATGCCTTCTCTGAATTGCTTCAAGGCTTTTGCTTTCATTTCTTCTAAGGTGTGTTTGTTCATAATGTCTAAGGTTAAATGTTAAATAATCAAAGTTAAATTTTCCTTAGACAGAGTTTAAATTACACTCCCGAGAAAGTTTTACGGCGTATTTTTGATAAATAATTGTTAGAATTTTGAATCATTTTATTCTTGTCCTAAGTCAATAGTTCCATAGCCTATAGTACGTAAGCCATGATCTATTAAATCTAGATAAGCATATAGTTTTTCTTGATCATCATGCTCTTCCAAGTACTTTTTCTCTTTGATTCCTGAATAAATCGCACGATAAATAGCAAGGATGATATTTTGATTATTGAGTGCATTGGCTAGTCGATCTTGGTTGAGATCTTCCCTGACTGCTTCACGAATAATTAGCTTTTTTAGTGCTAGCAGCTTATTCTGAAAAGCTCCATTCAAAGGAACAAAGTTGTCTTGTGCCTCAATTAGTTGATCTTCTTTGTTATCATCTTTTTTCTTGTTATTGATGCTTTCTAGGTTTTCTATGATATGATTCACCAATTTTTTATATCTGGCAACCCATTCTTGATTATCCTTTAGTGATCGGGGATTTTTGTTCTGATTTTCACTAGAAGAGAGTAACTTATCTTTATGAGGATCATTCAAGTAGAGTCGAAATTGATTGATTTCAGTGAGTAACTGAGCTAAAATAGGAAACAATATTGGATGATCTTTTTGGTCTCGGTATTCTTTCTCTTTAAATTTTTTATTTATTTGACTAAATGCGTGATTAAACTCTTCTTGGCTATATTGTATGCGGTTCTTCAGATCTGATAATTTTTGAATAACTAGTCCATAAAGGGCTTGAGTTATTTTCTTATGTACTTTACTCCATAGTTTTCCCATATCCTCTTCATCTTCGACCCATTCTTTACCTGACTTACTAAAATCAAGGCGGCGTAAACTGCTATCAATCAAAGATAAACGAACTTTTCTAGTTTTTTTACCTAAATTGTCCAAATTAGTAAATCCTTTTCTTTTATAGATGAAACCTGTAGGTGTAGAAGATCCGTAATCGGAATTATAAGTAGAAAGATCTTTTACAACGTTTTGACTGACTCTAGAGGCTTTACTATCATCTAACTTCCACCATCTATCCGTTCCCATATTTTTAACAAAACTTATATAGTGTCCAAAGCTTGATGTATCACCTAAATGAAGCAGAACTGCTATCAGCTCATAAGACTCCCCTGCTACGTGAAGATCATCTAGGGGGTAGCTTATTTTGTGCGTATATTTACTACTATTATCATTGTTAGTATTAAATCTGTCTACATCCAAGATGAGTAGGTTAGGTGGAATCATTATTTTTTGTTGTTTTGATAGCATCTCTGATGCTTTTTTACATCTATCACAGAAAAAATGAAAAGAACTTTTTTTTAAAAAGTAAGCTTGCTGATATCCTTGGATACCCTCTTCTAACTTAGTAATTGGCTGATTGTTGTTGGGATTACTAGAATATAGCTTAAGCTCTCTTTCCCTCTTCACCGTTAAATACTGAAAATTATAGCATGTTAGACACTGGATGTATTCTATATGAGTGCTATTAAATAGACTCGCTATACTACTTTGTTTATTTTTGACATTACGTTCTATAATCTTTGCTTGATATTTTATTTGTTTGATAGATAGTACTTCCTGTTTACCAGATATACTTATCGATTTTTGTGTAGTATGTTTTTCTATCTCTAATGCTTCATCTATAGCTTCAAGCATCGTAGTTAAAGCTAACATACTATCCTCTTGCCTACCTGATGATAAGTCAGAACTGATTTTTCCCAATTCTAGCTTGAGTTTTACGACTGCATCTCTTGTCTTGCTAGAGTCAGGATTTTCTTGTTTACTTTCTTGATAGGCGATTTTAGCTAACTGGCCAAATGCTTGGGTGACTCCGGTTTGATTCTCTCCCCATGCTATGATAGTATTCATGCCGCCGTTCATTACATAGGGGAGTGTCCACAATAGTGGCTGAATAGCTGTATTCAGAAAGCAACTGTTGCTTATGTTAGGTAGTCCAACTAGCTGAGGGGTGAGGCTGTTTTGATTCTTCTCTTTCAGATCCTTTAATGTTGGTTCCCGCTGTTTTCTTAATTTCTCCTGTTCTGCTTCTCGCTCTTGCAGCTCTTTTCTAATGGGCTCCTCTTCAGCTTTTCGCCTTGTCTCTTCTTGCTCTTTTTTATATGAAGTTATTTTCCTATTTACTATGAGACAGAAAAGGAAGAAGACTACCCCAGCTATGGCTACACATAGGATGATTTTGACTTTTCGAAAGAATTGATGCTTACTAGAAGAGTTAGCAACGTAGGACTGAGTAGTGTTTTTGGGACTTCCGTTTTTTGACTGGTGGGAGTTACTATATGTATCCAAGTTGCTACCGCTAGCTGTGTAGATACCGGTACAGCAAATAATCATGAAAAGAAAACGCTTTAAATAGTCGATGGTCAATGACATTGTTGAGTGTAACAAGTAAGTACAAAGATAAATGGTCAAGACAATCCATGCATATTGCCTATTCTAGTTTGATACATCGATACTAGTCCCTCGATATCCTACTTGAACAAGCCCGCAATCAATCACATCCAGCACTCCCTCTAAAAAGCGTCTATCTTTTTTTTTAGATAAAAAACCGATGTCAGTTATAGCTGTTTGAATTGCTTGATAACTGTTAAGGATAATGACATTCTTGTCGTTATTTTGGAGACTATCTTCTATATTCTTTTTGTCTGGGGACTCTTTTTTTAATTCATCTAATATTAAATCTTTCAGTTGCTTCAATGCATCTTGTAATACTATTTCCATGACTTGCTTTTGAACATCTGATGTAATTTTTATTTCATCCTTTGCTAATAGTAATTCCTTTTGTTGATTTAATACTGCTTCATACTCTTCTATTTTTGTTCTAAGCAACCGTTCTTCCTTGCTCTGTTTCAGATATTCTTCGATAAATGCTTCTATGCTTTTCCGTAAGAGTCTTTGGTAATCGGCCATTTCTTGTACTAGTTTTTTCACTTGATCCTTCTTTTGGCTCTTTTCTCGTACCTTCTTCTGTATTTGTTTACGAATCATATCTAATAAAGCTTTTTTGTCTTTCTTCGCTTGCTTTTTAGTTAATAATGATAATGCACTTGTTAGTTGCTTGAGTATATTCTCTTCTTCTTTTATAAAGGCACTTAACAATGCTTCTTTAGTTTTTAATTCTATGCCCACAATTGTTGATACCGTTATTTGATGCTTGATTAGTGTAGTGGCTAGTCTTTCTTCTCTGACGCTATACTTATTTTGCAGTGCTTCAATTCTCATAAGCTGATTCAAAAAGCCTTGCCTATTTTGATTATCTTTTTTGGTCAAATTACTTCTGAGTGCTTCTAAAGAGCCGTTTTTATTAGCTTGGTTGTAAACTTTGATGGGATTGACACCTATATAGATTAGGTAGTCATGATAGTCAATCATCTCCTGTAATATTTCCTTTTCTTCTAATATTATATTAATGAGGCTATTGGTTGGTTGATTCTCTTTTGCTGATTGTTCTAATATTTTCCGCAAGTTTTCTATTGTTTTTAATTTATCTTCACTAGAAAAAATGTTTTGATCCTGATCCTTTACTTTATTGCATAAATTTTCTACATACTCATGAAGACTTAGCAAGTAATATTCAAAATGAAAATTTTCTCTTTTAAATATTTCGCTAAAGGACTCGTTCCACAAATCCTTGATATCTTGATCTTCTGATGCCCAGTCCCCACTTTGATTAAATGGAAGGCGCCTTAAGGAATGCTTTTCTAAAGATAATCGTAGTGACTTCTTTTTTTCTTGCTGTAAGCTAACAAAGCTCTTTTTTTGATAAAAAAACCCTATTGGAGTAGGTGATGATAGCGTTCCAAAATTTTGATCATGGATGTTTTGCACAAAATGATCAGACACTGTGGTTACGTTACTATCATCTAACTTTAGCCATTGATCAGGCCCTTTTTTGACAAAGCCTATATAATGACCAGAGCCTGATGTTGCTCCCAAATGAACCATGACTGCTTTTAGGTCATATCGCTCTCCTGCTACTTCCAGACCACTCAGGGGATAGCTTATCTTGTGTGTATATTTATTATTGCCATCAGCAACTAAAGAAGTTTTATCCCCACTCAACTTAACCTGATTTTCATAAGTTTTAAATATATCTAAATGAATGATCATCATGTTGGGGGGAGTGATCACTTGCTCTTGTCGCAATACACTTTCTGATTGTTTATTTTCCTTCTTGTCACATATAAAAAAGTATTGACTTTTGTGTAATTTGGTTTCTTCTTGAAATTTTTGGATACTATTTTTTAACTGGTAGATAGGTTGATTATTCTTTTTATCAATAACAGGCAATTTCCACTCTCTTTGCCTTTTTAACTGGATATGTTCAAACCCACGTTTCCTACATAACTCACTGACTATCACAGTACTATCAAATAGTTGATCAACAAAAGAGCCTTTGTTGTATACCTTTTTTCTTATAGCATTGATTTCTTCTTGGAGCTTATCTATGGAAATAGTTGTATCAGGGAATTTATCAATGGATGTCCAAGGATCTGCATATTCGCTTACAAAGTATCTAGCTATAGCTTCTAGTGTAGTCGTCAATGCTAGTATGGAATCTTCTTGGCATCCACTATTGAAATCAGGATTAATTTTCCCTAGACTCACACGAAATTCTTTAATTTCTTTACTGATGGATTTAGGTTTTTTTTTCTTTCCTTCTCGTTCCATAGCCCCCACAAGCTGACTAAATCTTTGAACAACTTTTTCTTCATTTGTATACAAGGTATTAGGAAACTCTGCTTTTGCATCTTCTACTCTTTGATACCAACTCACTACTCCTTTTATACCTCCAGGGATCAAAGGAGGTATGATTCGTACTAGCGGCTGTAACGCTGTATTCAAAAAACAAGTATTACCTTGGTTTTCAAAACCTACTTCACCTGTTAGCACAGCCTGTTCCTCTTCAGCTTCATTTTTATCCAAATCTCGCTCATTTTCCTTTTTCTTGCGTTTTTCTTCCTCTAGCTTTTTTTTCTTTAGTTCAGCTTCTCTCTTTTGCTTATCTTGCAGCTCTTTTTCTTTTTTTAGTTGTTCTTCCTCTAGACTTTTTTTTAGTTCAGCTTCTCTCTCTTGCAGCTCTTTTTCTTTTTTTAGTCGTTTTTCCTCTAGCTTTTTTTTCTTTAGTTCAGCTTCTCTCTCTTGCAGCTCTTTTTTGGATGAGGTTATTTTCTTGCTTACT
>JBCCTJ010000043.1:0-5382 GCA_039198585.1 Bacteroidota bacterium | reverse complement strand
GTAACGATTGGCAGGAGTTGTTTGAAAATAGTGGTTGGTATACCAAAGCTATAGACTGGGTTACCGTAGCGGGGATAGATAAAGGTGAGTGTGCCTTCTTCAAACTTTATGTCTATCAATGCTCCCCATGCCTGTTTTTGCTCAAGGTCTTTTTCAAGATATTCTTTGGGATCTCTCAGCAAATAAGAGAACCATAGCAGTAGCTCTTTTTTGCCTTGACTATGTAGGTGACACTGCTCATCGCCTAAAAAGGCTTGTATATATAGCATAAGATTTGGCGCACTAACATCGCTAAGCACGTCCTGTATGTAGTGTAGCAGGTCGATCTTTTGCACACTTTTCGCTAATTCAGTGGATTGATCCATCTGCAATATTCCTTTTTGAGAGGTTTTTGCTATTGAAAGAATAAAACCCAGCAACCGTCTGAAGGCGTTATGTAATTTTTTTCTTTTTGTAATATCATCATAGGGAAGCGCTGGTTTTTCTAATACAGCTAACTCGTTTTTACATTGATTGATATACTCTTCTTGCCATTTTTTTCTTTGGATTAGTTTTAGCAACTCATTCTTTAAATTAGTTCGCTTTGTTTTTATTACTGCTTCCTTATATTTTAGATCAATTTGCTTGATTTTTTTTATTGCTTCCTTGGATTTGATTTCCTTAAGATGCGTGTAGTAGCATTTTCTAAGAGAATTTAAGTACAAAGTAAATAGCTGATCTTTGCCAGTAGTTTTACAAAGGATATAGAGGTACGGGGGGTCTAATGCACAATCATAGAAATAATGCACGTCAGCTTGACAGTAGTTTTTGATATATGTGATTGTATTTTGATGAATGTGATATTCACTGATAGTTAATACTTTACCAGAGATGTGAATAATATACACTTTGTCATCATAATGTATCATTGCGTACTTAGGTTGCAACTGATAACGATGACGCTTATTATCAAGACCCAAGTGACGTATATCTACTACGCCACCTTTAACGATACCTTGGGCTAGCAGGCGCAGTGTACTATCACATGGCTTAAATTGTTTGGTAACCATATTATATACATAGATATGTTCTGAACAAGCAGCAAAAATGAATATCAAAGGAGCATAATCTATATGGCCAACGACTGGTGGGGGAATTTTATCTAACGCCTTATGAGATTTTTGATGTCCATTTCTGTCGTATGTATAAACAGCAACATGTGTATCAAGCCTTGAGGTTATGCAAACAAAGCACTCTTTACCCACACAGATTTTTTCTACTTTTTCTTTAGCATCTAGCGCTATACCCATGCACTGCTTGTCTTTAGGGCGAAATAGGTTGACAATCAAAAACTGGGTGCCTCTGTTAACAAGGAGTGTAGGCCCATGCTGGCTAAGCGCATTTTTAATAACACAACGAACAGGATAATCAGTCTCTTGCTCGGTCATTATAAAAGGAATTTGGCTAGCACGTAGCATCTTTACACGATGGTCATTGATCATGTAAAGTAGAACACTGAGTATTTTTTGTCGTTTAAACAAGCATACACTGTATAGAAGAGTTTTTGATAGCTTATAGATAGTCATGTATTGATTAAAAATAGAAAGTCTATCTACTTTTGACTTTTTCATATGATCAGTTAGCATGGGCATATCTCGGCGTTTTTGTTTTTTCAAGTCATAGAGAAAAAAGATAAAGCTATCTACCTTGATCTGATCGTTATAAAGATGACCATCGAGGTCGTCCGCATATACGAAACGATTATCTGACAGCACATATACCTGACCAGGATTCCATGAATCGCCTACACAAAAGTAAGGGCAATCCTGATTGCCTTCGTATAAGTAATACAATGCATATTTAGGTGGCAATTCTTCGAAGATAATTTTTTTTTCTTGTATAAGAACAGCTTCTTGATTAGGCAATAGCACGAGCATGTTTATATACCTGGGGTTGAATGGGATTTTTACATATCCTTTACCATTTAATAAACTCTTGATCGAGTATATATAATATTCATAATATTTATTAACTCTAGCATCATATGCCCTAACAGTTATAAATAGTCTTTGACCACACAGATATCCCAATGGCAATTCAGACCCCAGTGCACCTTCAAAGCATCTTCGTGTAATCAACATACTATCTATGATTACTTTTTTACGATCAAAAATTTTTTTGTAATACCGATATACTAGCTCTCTTATTTCAGGAACTTGTTTTGCTAACATTTGCTCGAGATTTTTCTTATCTTCTAAAGTGTTATACAAGATTCGTAAAAACAATTTTCTTTTTGCTAAGATTTGCTCGATCTTTTTCTTTTCTTCTGAAACCTGATCAAGGGCTCTCGTTAGCCCTAACTTGCGGTATTTATTTGGATTAGCACACATAATAGAAAGAGTAGAAGGACATGTAGCATGAGAATAAATAGAAAGACATGTAGCATGGATGTTATAGTCAACAAGAAGGAATAGTAGTGAGCCAATGAATGTCTTGAAGTATTTTTTAGGTATTGATAGCATGATGGTACAAGTTTGGTGTCTTTTTATTTTTTGGCAGGGTAAGGTAGGCTTTTGTTAGCACATTTTCTTCTTTGTCCTGATAAGGGTTTATGCAGGCTACAATTGAGGGCGCTTGGCATGCGGGTGTACATTCTTGCGATGTACTATTAGATTGCTTTTTTGCGTAAACCTTTTATTACAGAGAGTACACTTGTAAGGTTTTTCATGAGTGTGTATGCGAATGTGGTTGGTTAAATGCCCCTTTTGCTTGAAAGATTTGTTACAGTGCTGACACTTATAAGGTCTTTCTCCGGTATGTGTGCGGATGTGTACTGTTAAACTACCTTTGTTGTTGAACGTTTTGGAACATTGATTACACTTATAAGGTCTTTCGCCAGTGTGTGTGCGAATGTGTTCGGTTAAAATACTTTTCTTGTTGAACGTTTTAGAACATTGATTACACTTGTAAGGTCTTTCGCCGGTGTGTGTGCGAATGTGGCTGGTTAAATGCCCCTTTTGCTTAAAAGATTTGGTACAATAATGACACTTATAAGGTCTTTCTCCAGTATGCGTGCGTTGGTGACTTGTTAAAGTAATTTTTTGCGAGAAACACTTGCCACATATAGGGCACTGGTAAGGTTTTTCGCCGGTGTGTGTGCGAATGTGTTGGGTTAAACTACTCTTTTGCTTGAAATGTTTGGCACATATAGTACACTGGTGATGTTTTTTCTGTCTATGTAGGACTGTGTGTGCTTGTAGATTGCTTTGCGTATCTGTTTGATAGCTACAATATTGGCATTTAAAGGATTTCTTTTTGTTTGGAGAAACTCTCTTTTTTTTAGAGCTGGGCTCGACTGAATAGGCAAGAGGTTTTGGTAGATCAACGAAGTTGTGTTGTCGTGTAACAATTTCAGGCTGTGTAAATAAGAGCAGTGGATCATCGAATTGCTTGGGCAATGAAGTTGGTGATTGAACCATGACATGGCTGTGTTGCTGTTGGCTCAGGGTTTGATTATTTGAGGAATTATTAGAAGGATCATCAATTTCATATTCAAGATAGTATCCAGGTTGTTTGAGCACATAGTCTTCTATACGAAAATCAAGCGATTCATTTAAGTGATTGCCACGAGTAGGGTCGGCCATAGTATATAATTCGTGACTATATCCATTCTTATTATAATAATAAGAATGGATATCTTCTTGTTTTTTAAGTAATGATTTTTCCTCATTTTCAAGATTTTCTATTAGGTTTTCTAGTCTCTTTATCTCTTTTTGATCTTTTACCTTCTTTTCTATTGCGTCCTCAGACTTATACCTATTTATTAGGCTATTAGTCAATGGAAGATGTGCTGCATACAGGCTGGATATACTACATGGTAGTAGTAATACAAAGGGAATATAGTACAGATATTTTTTTAACATGATATGGTTGATTAGGTGATATGTGATGGATCTTTTAGGGCACAAGGTGATTTTTTTCTTTTGGGGAAACAAATTTTATCAAAAGTTGTTGAAGAACTGTGTAGCTGCTGCTTGTTTGTGCGAAGTAATCGTCTCATCGTTGTTTAAGGCGTGTTTAATGATCGATAGAATAGCTACGCGTTGGCTAAGGAAAGGTGCCAATATATTATAGATGATACATCTAGATCTGTGTATCTATTTAGCTAAATACAAAGCCAATGATACCGCTTTGTCCATAGATGACGACGGTATTGTTAACCTTTTGATACATGATTCCTTACCAATAGCAAAGCAAATGTAGCGACAAGCTGGAACGCTTCTTGGGAGCTAATGGTGTAGCGTGCTAGGATTCCTGGTTTGTGTACGAACAATTGTTTTTGACCATGTGGAAATAGTATCAGTGCGGATTGTCTGTAGTCAATATTTAGTTTAGGTGGCAGTTGGTATTGTTTAGTAACAAGAGTATATTTATTCTTTTTGCGTTGTATCTCTGCTAATTGTAGAGTTTTACTGGAGGAAGATCTTGGTAGGTATATGAATAGAGATCGACCTTATATTTGAGTACGTATGGGTAAGTATGATGCAAATAGGATCCCCTTTAAAGTATATTTAGCTAGCAAGGAAGATATTTTAAGATGATAGATATGACACTTAAGAAATTGTTTTATTTCTTTTCTAGTACCGGCATCGACGGGTATTGTTTATGTGTATGCAATTAATATGAGCTCGCTTCTAGGCATAGACGCAACTTCTACTATATCACTATTTGCTATCGAAATAGCTTGTATCGTGTGTACTTTTGTTATATCCCATTGTACCCATATTCTTTTTCAGATGCTGTGGTGATCAAATAATGCCCGTTTATCGAGTATATATGGGGCATAGAGCTTTTATTCTCGTTTGTAGTTAATTGATTTGAATTCGCGTGCTATACGCCTTTTAGTAGAGGCGAACAAAACCATACGAGGAGCGTCAGTAGCGATGATTAGCTGCTCACTTATCCCTTTTGAGGGCAAAATATTGCCCTCAAAAGGAGATAGGCATTGTTCTATCAAGGTGCTTTTGTCATCATATGAATGAAAGTGCAATGTAGATCCTACTAGACAGCAATAGAGTCGCGAGAGCGGGTGCACATTAGTATATTGCTTTTTATGATCTAGATACTTGATTTTACGATATGGGGTTGGCATATAGTATTGACGTATGCCTTGTACGATAACTGGCAGCGTATATTGATTCGTTGTTGTTTCACATATCCGTACACCAGTAGCTGGTCTTTGGCATTATTTGGGGTGACGCGAGAGCTCCTTGGCGATAGCATACAGGGTAGGGATACTCCATAAGGCGATGAATAGGAAGAGGAAAGCCATGAGGTGCTTTTTGTTGGAGTGTGGCCTGGACATGTGGTTCAATGATAAAGCTTTACGGCTAGGGTGTTGTT
>JBCCTJ010000042.1:0-5662 GCA_039198585.1 Bacteroidota bacterium | reverse complement strand
TTCGTAACAGTATGAGATATATAGCTCATAAACATAGTAAAGAGTTTCTTGAAGACTTAAAGACCATCTATAAGGCTCCTACAAAAGAAGTTGCTGAAAGTAACCTCCAACAGTTAGATGAAAAATGGTCTACAAAGTATCTCATGGGGAGTGCACCTTTGTCACATTGGGGTTTGACAGCACAGCAATTAACCATTAGATTTGGAGCTAGAATGCCTCTTGATTTAACTTTACATTTGAAACCTTAGACAGAGTTTAAATTACACTCTCCAACTTGCTATTATATTTGGCGATAGATTAAAGCTTGATCTATGAGCTTAAAAATATTTTTGACACAGTTAATTAATCAGACCCTCAAATTACCTTGTCTCAGCTTTATCAAGTGGTCTTTTTCTGTTAAAAGGATGTTTTTTAGCACTTTTTTCTCTTTTCCTTGATAAGTCCGTATGCAGCCTACAACCGGATTATTTACCCTTTCCATTCGGGTGTACCTTCTTGATATGTACACTTAGATTGCTTTTTTGCGTGAAACTTTTCCCACATATATCACACTTGAAAGGGTTTTCACCAGTATGTATGCGAATGTGCTTTGTTAGACCGCTTTTTCGCGTGAAACTTTTCCCACATATATCACACTTGAAAGGTTTTTCACCAGTGTGTGTGCGAATGTGCTTTGTTAGACTCGATTTTTGCGTGAAACTTCTCCCACATTTATCACATTTGAAAGGTTTTTCACCAGTGTGTATGCGCTTGTGAACTTTTAGGCCGCTTTTTTGCGTGAAACTTTTCTCACATATATCACACTTGAAAGGTTTTTCACCAGTGTGTGTGCGAATGTGAGTTGTTAGATTGCCTTTTTGCTTGAAACTTTTCCCACATTTATCACACTTGTGAGTTTTTTTGGCTTTACTAGTGAGCTTGCGGCTCATCAAAGGTTGAGTATTGATGCTGTATTTTTTATCACATTTTTTCCGCTTATTGGATTTTTTTTCTTCATGAATAAGTGTACTAGTTTGTGACAGATTTTCATTTTCTTGTTCTTTTTTGATTTTAATAGACTTTTCTTTTTTTATGTCCTTCTTTTTTTTCACAAGCGAGTTAGTAGTGAATAGAGAATTGCTTAATAGCAGATTTTGATTTTCTGGTTCATTTTTGATCTTAATAAACTTTTCTTTTTTTATGGCTGACTTTTTATGGTCTTCCTTAGGTATTGATGATATTGAGGGTACAGGAAGCTGGTTTGATTGTTTTATTGAGTTAGCGTTAAGGAAGATAAAGTTATTTCGAATGAAGCATAATTGTGGATGACCTATTTTTCTTTCATTTGAACGAGAAATGAGTTTTTTAGTACGTTCCTGTTCTTTTGTAAAGATTTTCGTATCACGATTAAGTTTTTCTATAGTCTTTGCTAGTCGATCGAATCTATTATTGGTACCTATCCTTGATGCATACAGGCTAGATGTTAGTAGTAATAAGAACGGAGTATAGTATAGGTATTTTTTTAACATGATATTGTTGATTATTTGATATATTTTAGGGGACAATATGACTTTTTTTTTGGAAAAACAAATATTATTTCTGTTATCTTGATAATTAATATTTAATATCCATTTCCTTTGTATTAGAAAAAAATTCTACTTGTTTAAAAAAACTGTTTATATAGGGTGGGGTGAAAATCCGTATTATGTTTTTTTACGATGTAACATTAACTATTTAATATATATTTTGCCTATATTATTACGCTTGCATTACTATGACAAAAAAAAGAAAGCACCTTACGTACCTGTGGGTCATAAATTGTACAACGTTCTTAGGTTTGTTGTAAAAAAAGAAGATGCTGATATGGCAAAAAAGATTAGGTTTCTCATAAGAGAGTTTCTTAAAAAAATATTACCCTTAATTGGATATAGAATAAAATAATTGATAGAAATAACAAAAAACATTCACTAGGCTTGCTTTGCTTGGAGGCTAGGGCAAACAAAGTGAACGTCAAAAAGGATAATTTATGACCAAATATACTAAAAAATACGGTAAAAAAACAAGTATACAAGGGTTTTACCTTTGTGTTGCTTATTTTAAAAACTAAAAAATGATTAAATACATACAGTTTGATACAGGAAAGATCAAACCAAATCAACAAAGCAGCCCAAAATGGATAAATTTCAAAATCTTTGATACTAATAAAAACTAAACCAAAGTAATCTTTCTTTCTGCTCAAAGATTACTTTGGATTTCTGGACCTTTCCAATACAAATCATAGCGGGTTAAGCTGATCCTCTTATGTATTAATATACCTCATGCCCACAAAAAATTAATCGGAACGTGATATAGTTTAGCGAACAAGCTAAAAAATTTGTAAAAATCAGAATCTGATTTTCCTGAATCAAAAAATACCCTTTATTACTAACTATGGCTTGTATTACAAGAATAGAAGTAGAAACTTTTGATGTGCTATCAGGTAGATTAAGTATGCTTTTGTTCGAAGGATCTTAGTAAGAAAAAAGTAGCACTACTGAGTGTGGTAGCAATCACCCAAGAGTTAGTAGCAATCCCAACAATACGTAAATGTTCAGGCACAGGGATCAAACTAGTGTGAAGCGATATTCCTGCATAAATATCTAGTAACATAGCAGTAATTAGTGTAACGAAAAATACAAAAATATAAGTCAAAAAAGTTTTTTCAGCTGTCCTTAACCCCAATAAAGCTGCCAGAAAAGGGAGACAGAGAGAAGAAAGCATACTTAAACTAAAGCTTGTAAAATAAAAAGTAGGTGTTTTAAGATAGTAAGAAGCAATTACTATACAAATGATTCCTAAACAAAGAGCTATTATACGTGTCGACTGCATAAAACTAGAATCCTCCTGCTTTTTGCTAGCTAAGTAACGACTTACAAGATCATGTTGTATAGTAACAACAGTAGAGTTAAGATAAGAATCTGCAGTAGACATCACAACAGAAATGAAAGCAAGTATGAAACACAAACTCACAAACTGATTATCTAAAATTCTTTCAAATAAAAAGTCTATTACATTGCTTAAACTGGGACCTTCACCTCCTTCGTGAACTACTTTGAGTACCATAATTCCTAGGATAAAAATCATAAATCGAAACAAAAAGTAAAAAATAGCCAAACTTGTAAATGCAGGGGCTAATTCTTCTTTTTTTCTAGTCATTAAAGCACGCTGTATAATAGGAGGTGATACTAGCAAAGTAGGCCACAATCCCCAAAAGAACGTTGCAAGAATCTGATAACTAAAAAAATCATGTTGCCAAAAGTAAATATAAGATGGATATTCTTGATAGACAGTTTTGATGAGTTTGCTGATTCCTCCTATTTGTTCAGATCTCACGCCTGTATTCACTACAGCGACTACTCCTACGGCAAGAATAATGAATTGTAAAACATCGGTAGCAGCAACAGACCTCACGCCTCCTGTAAAGGTATACAAAGTAATAATAGAGCCTATTAGAATAACACCCCATAATGGATTGATCCCTATATATTTTACTATGTGACTGATACCTATAAGCTGGTTGGAAACTATCACAATACAAAAAAGCACAGTAATAATGGCTGTAATCAAGCGTGCTTTAGGGCCATAACACTGCCCCATCACGTCCCCCATAGTATACGCCTCTTTGAATGAACGTAAACGGGGATAGATATACCATCCCAGTACTAACATGGCAATGATAACTCCTACAGCAGGAAATAAAAGGTTAAGTAATCCCATTTTGTACCCTGTATGGATGGCCATGATATAGCTACATTCGATAAATGTAGCTATCAATGTCATAGTTAATGTTCCTGAGCCCAAAGACTGATTAGCAAGGGCATAATCACCCATGGTTTTTACTCTTCTTCCTGCCCACATTCCTACTACTAAGTTCAACAATACAAAAATAGCTACTCCAGCCTGATTGATAGAAATATTATATTGCATAATAAAATTGTTAAATACTAATTGACTAGTTTATAAAAGATGAAACAATTATACATACTCAGATTGAATAATGTAATTATCTTCTATTTTTATACTTTAATGTGTAGTCTAAATAAAGTTTTATGAACAAAGATAATTTTTTGCAATACTTATTCAAAGATTATCGACTAGAGCATTTTTATATTTAACACGCTAGCTAGCGTGCACATCGACAGTAACTGTTTACTATTTAGGGGCAATACGCACAATACAAAACTCTAGAAATCATTAAAAAATAGCTCTATAGGCAACTCTATTAACATTTTTAGCATATCAGTAATAAAAAATAGTCTAAAAAACCACCTAATTTTGCTCTAATCTAGTAAATAATAGGTAGCCTCATAGGTAGAAATACCCAGATATTCAAATAAATAGCTAAAAAATGGGGTATTTAATTAAATATCATGTACATGATAGAGCGAACTTCGAGTTTTGAGTTATTTTCCTCAAGACTTAGAGAAACAAGATCCATTGTTTCTGGAGAGCGATATAACAAAGATGTATAAAGCCCTACCTTGTAAGAAAATCGCAAAGGCTATAAATCTTAAAGGTAATAAAAAAGGGTCTATATCTATTTTTTCACCTCAAGAAAGTAGCTTTCATGTTGCTATAAACCTTATAATCAAGCTTCTGACAAGAGGCTTATTGAGGAAATCAATCGCAATATCCACTATCAGTTCTTTTGTGTAATTCAGATTTCAGCAGGAGAGTAACTAAAGAATAACAAAATTGTGCGTCAAATTAGATGTGCACTTGCCTAAAAAATCAATATAGAAAAATGAGAGGAAATTTTGGTAGCATACTGGGTCTCTCACATATGTCAAAAATCCAAAATACTAATCGATGCTACTTGTTATGAGAGAAGTGTACGCTTCCCGCAAACCAGCATTTTTTCTGGGAAAGTGTTGAATTTCGCTACATAATCATGAAACACATGTGCAAAAAAGCAGGATTGAATAGTATAAGAACTAAGTATAACAGCTGGGCAGCTCACTACTATGCTTATAGTCAAAAAAGGAGAAACCCTAAAAAAGAAAAAAAGCCTTGACAAGAGCGTTAATCAGGTTACTTAAAAATTTAGCCAGAGCTTTATATCAACTACAAGATCAGTACGAATTTGAAGATAAGGAAACTTACCAAAAGTAGCGTATAGTGATTAAAAAAATGCTCGAACAGAAAGAGCCAATTTCTTGGAAGGGAGGCTTGGAAATCGAAAAGAACACTATTCCCTTAAAAGAATGAAGCTCGTACAGCAAAAAAAGAAAAGATTTGGATGCTTTTTAGAATAAATACAGCTCATGTCGTGAAAATAAGTCATCGGATGAGTGACACGCTGCTTCTTAGAAAAGTGGGGTAACGTATAATTGATTGTGGAAAATGAAAAAATTACTATTGTATCTAAATTTTAAACTGCAAGAAATTATGACAAAAAAACAAGTAGAAAAAATGATCTATGCAGGACTAGCCAATCTCTTTCAAAGTCAGAATAATCTTAGCCTAGATAAGTTCTCAATTACTGTAATTGAGTCCCTAATGCTTTTGGGAAGAGAAGAGTATATAAAAGGGCAAAAAGGAAAGCAAGAGACTGGTAATGGTAGTTACATGAGAGATTTTAGATCACTCAGGACCAACAGTCTACAAATTAGCATACCAAGATCGCGGAATGGGAAGTTTAAGC
>JBCCTJ010000041.1:0-5890 GCA_039198585.1 Bacteroidota bacterium | reverse complement strand
GTGATGTCTCTGTAAGTTTCTTTCGTGATATCATATCCTTCAGGATTGATTAGTTGAGCGAGATCAACTTCCCATACTGCTTTTTGGTCATCCCAAGCTTTATAGTTCTTAATCCAAGTAGGCATTATTTGCATAACATAGAATATTTTTTGCCAATATATCAGCTGATCAACCATCTTGGTCTTGGATTGAGCTAGGGGCCTAATATGCTTGTCAATCATAGATTGCAGTACATGCAGCAAGGGTTGGATAGTGTCCTCTTGCCACTTCTTGAATTGATTATCATCAAGAGGAAGAAGATCTTCACTTACCTTTTCCAAGTCTTTAGCTGCTTTTACAAATTCTTTACAGTATGGATTATCTTTTATTGCTTTTCTTGCTGCTGCTTTTTGAGCTAATCTAGGATTAGTAGGATAATTTTTGTTTCGATCAAGATAGAAAGAGTTTTCCATAAAATTTTTTATCGAATTTTCCAGTTCTTGAATAGCTTTTTTTGCTTGCTCTAATAAAGTTACTTGATCTTTTATAGAAAAGATATTGTCAAGCTTCGATGAAGTATATATTTTTCCCCAAATAGCAAAAAATGAATGGTCTTTTTTCACTTCTTGATTAATTGTTTTGAGCACTTCCTTGAATGCAGGTAATTCAGGCAAAGTGGGCAGTAAGTTTTTGCTTAATAATTTATCAGATGCAGCATCACCTCCTTTCAGTATAGTAATATCCTCTTCGAGTGGCTTCAATATCTTTAAACGATTCTCTTCAAGATCGAGTTTTGCTAAAAATATTGCCAATTGATCTCGTTGATAATCTATAAAAAAAGACTGTTTTAGCACTTCATTATCGTCCAAAAAAGATCTTAATATTGATTCTTTTTTTTTGGACGATTCATCTTGCAGCAACATATTAACATTAATTATTCTCTCTTCAAATCCAAATTTATTAATGATAAATTGTTTTATAGCATTTAGATTATCCTCTGAAAATTTTTTAACGAGATTTTCTTGATAGGCTTCTTTCTGATTGGTAAAATCTTCGTACAGTTTTTTGTATTCTTGGAATTTAAATAGCTCTTCCCAAAAGATCTTATTCATAGCAGGAATATAATAAGTCTGTAACCACCTGAACTGCATCATAAGAATAAGCCTATAACAATGTAAGGCAGCGTTCAGGCTGTCATCTGAAATAGAAGAAAAGGGATCTTCATTCCATGCCTTAGCTAACGAATCCTTAATTTCTTTTTTTTTTAAAAAATCCTTGATTTTATCAGGTTTCATTATTGGCTCCTTCTTTTTGGTTGTTTGCATCCATATTTGAAAAATACTTGTTAACGCCTCTTTCTGCGTCTTGATAGTTTGATCCCCAATATTCACATTGCGATCTAGGCCAGCGATGCTTTGTATCAATGTGTCCATATCCCTCAGAACTATGCAAGTATTATCTTCGATTCCACTACTTTGTATTGCACACGATAATAGAAGCAAAGGAAAAATAGAAAACCACTTGGCTTGTAATGATTTCCAGAAGAATAGATGATTTTTGGTTAGGAGTTGCATAATAGTTGATATTCCACTTCCAGAGCCAAAAATACTAATTTTTATCTCATTTTGCAAACTTTTTAGCTGCTAAGTCAGTTTTCATTTTTCTTGGCGATCTTATTGCCCTGAGCTTGATAAAGCCATCCTAGTGTAACTACAACTAGTATCCCAAAAAGTAAGTATAAACGATACATACCTGAATAGTGATTGATAGCTTCCTCTCCCATTGTAGTTTCTACCCCACCTACCAACTTTATCTCGTGTTGAGAATGATGAGTTAGAGATTCTTGGGGAGGATGATCAGGAGTAGTATCTTTGGTTTTTTCTAGCATAACATGAGAAGATAAAAACTTAGAAGAATTATGCAATGTTATTTTCGGGCTACTGCTTTGCCCGCTTGTGAGGTTGCTTATTAATGACTGTTGCCTAAAAAAAGTACTTTCTTGATGGCTAAGGTTATGATCTTGCAGACTGCTCTCTTCACTAATTGTCAATAATTGTTGATGATCAAGAGAAGTAGGCGTACTTGCTTGTGACGATCCTGAAGGGCCTAATTGACTACTTTTTTGCATTGTGCTGTGATCACTATCTTCTTTACCGCTGGACTGATTAGACTCACTTGAACTACTTACTATCGAAGCATCAGTCATGGAGTTTCTACCACTTTCTTCTTGTATACTAGATTCTGCAAAGCTTATTTGTTCTTCTGTTAGAAAGTCTTCTTTTGGTACTGCGTGAGTAGCTACTATTGCTTCTTCTGCCAAAGCAGCTGATGAAGAAACTACTTCAGATTGGGTAGGTGTCTCTTGTTTGCTATCACTGCCTATTTGTTCTTCTTGCTTACGTTTTGTAATGCAAGCTACTTGCTTAACAAAATTTTGTATCAATTGATTGATGGAAGTTACATTTTGGTTGAGGGTCAGTGCTACCTGCATACCATTTTGTAGAAAAAGTCGATCTTCGCGCTGCTGGTCAGGGGAAGAAAATGCTAAATAGTTCTCTACTGTCTTATTTCCTAAGTGCTTTTGGAGTAACTTGATTTTTGCCGCAACGAGCGGGGCAATTGTTTTTTCCCAAAATGAGTGAGGCGTAATCCACCAAGAACAATCAGATAGCTTGTCTTCATCCTCATGAAGTTCTGCTATAAACGTGATATAGTAGGTTCTTAGCACATCATATAGTTTGGCCATCATATTCATCTGTTTCCACTCTGTTTGCTTATCTGCTTCTTTTTTTCGCTGTAGCCAATCATCATAAAGTTGTTTGCCTACTCTTTTTTGCTCTTCTTGAGGAAGCTTCTCTAAGCCACTCTTCAAAATAGATAGGATTGCATCATAGTATGTGCGTTGTCGATCAGCCTCTTGCCGATAAGCCTCTTCCTCATTTACCAAGTAGTAATGATCAAATCTTTGCATGTAGTCATCTACTATTTTTTTTATTTCTTCAGCTACAACAAGGCTAGTAGATTCCTTTTTTTCTGCTTTTTGAGTGAGTGCCTTCCTTCTTTTGATTGCTTCTTCTAGTTGAAATACTTGAGCTTGCCAAGGAGCTATAAGGATATTATTATCCACATCAAGTGTGTAAGTAGCAAACTCTTTATAGATCATATCAATTCCCTCTTTTAAGTATTGATAGTGATTAGGTTGAGTTTGGATTAAATATTTGAATACTTGACTCAGCTTTTGCACCACATCCTCTATCGTTTTAAGCTGAGAATCAGATGACCTAAAGTTATCCAACGTAGTCAAGTAGCTAACTAAAGCAATTATGCTAGTCTCCATGGCTTTCTTAAACTTTAAAGCACTTTTTTTCGTGGTTGCTTGGGCATAAGACTTGATTGTACCAACTACAGGATCAAGATATGAATCCACTTGTGCAGGACGTGTGGGCATCACTATGAGTAGACAACATAGCATCATAACAAAATTCTTTAGCTGCTTACTAGTACTACTGTGCTGTTTGGTCAACATAACTGTTATAGATTGATTATAGTATAATATACTACTTTTTTTATTTTTACTTGACATAACTGTAATAGAGTGTAGTCTCTCTAGTAATTTGTTGACTAGTTGCCGTTTGTAATTGATAGGATAGTAGCAATCTACTAACTACTTTTTGTTCAGTAATCAATACTACCCAATCATGTAAATTGCCCATTCATACCATTCACTACTATTTTAAACATAGTAACCAAATGAGTAATGTTACTTGCATTTTTTATTGAACATTGATTATGTATGATCATCAAATTTTTTTCATTGATAAACCACTACATTGGTCATCTTTTGACGTAGTCAAAAAACTCAGAGGTCTATTACAAGTTAAAAAAATAGGCCACGCAGGCACACTAGATCCTTTAGCCACAGGTCTGCTGATTGTAGGTACAGGGAAAAAGACAAAAGAACTAGGTCGTTACCAGCTCATGCCTAAGCAATATGAAGGGATTATAGATATTGGCAAAACAACACCTTCGCATGACTTAGGTACCTCATTTGATAGTACACTAGGCTATGATGGTATTCAGGAAGAACAAATACAAAAAGCGCTCCAAATTCTGACTGGCTCTCAAAATCAAGTACCTCCGCTCTACTCAGCTATTAAGCTTAAGGGCAAGCGTGCTTATGAATTTGCTCGGAAAGGGAAGAGTATTACATTAGCACCTCGTAAAGTTGTAGTATACTCTTTTATAGCTACTCAAATTGTATTGCCTTCTATTCATTTTCGCATTACTTGCTCGAAGGGTACTTACATAAGAAGTTTAGCCCGTGATCTTGGCAAGCAGTTAGGAACAGGAGCTTTCTTACGATCACTCATACGAACAGGGATAGGAGATATTAGCATTGCCAACGCCTATACCATAGAGGATATGCGAAACCTAGTAAGCAGGCAAGTTCTTGCAAAATAGCAGCACACTGTATAATAAGTTGACGGAAATGATGCTATCGCTGATTGTTTGAAAAAATGTAATCATAAGCTTACTTTTGCTTACTTAGCTTGCTTTATTCTTAGCTAGCACCAAAGATTAAAATATTATAAAGCGTGCAAAAAATATGATCATTACCTACACTGAATATTCATTTTTTAGGCATCAATGCCTCTTAATATTGTTATCATTATTGACTTGCATGGGCACATTTTCCTCTAACGTTTTGGCTGCACAGGATGTCACTATTATCAATGAAAGTGACTCTGAGCCTTCTGACTATGATAGCGATGATCTTGATAAAGGCCGTAGAGGTAGAGATGATATAGATATTGTAATTATACCATTACGAATGCCCCCTCTTCCCAAAGAGAAGAAAAATCAAGAAACCATAGAAGAATTAACCTTAGAAAAAACTGATCCTATAAAAGAGCAAACGGGACAAGATGATGGTTCTACTATACCAACTCGATTTTCTGAGCAGAGTGAGAACAGCCAAGATCAACCAAGAAAAGACAAGCCTAAAACACGACTTCATCCTGATGGAGAAGATAATAGGCATTACAAAAAAAAAAATGGGATTGAAGAGCAAAATGAAACAGCAGTAGAAGAAAAGAGGCCTAGTGAAGATATCAGCCAAAAGCCCAGTTTAATAAAGCTATTTAGAAGAAACTACAAAGTGATTCTAATAAGTAGTAGCATTATCATGCTCTCTTTGTGTGGTATTTGGATAATGATGAAGAAATTGAACAGAAAACCTAAGAAAAGTGGTAAGCATGAAGAATAATAGCTTATTATTGCCCTAACGAATCCCCTATTCATTACAGCAAATTCAATTTGTACGATTTTCCCATCTAATGCAATAATCAAACAAGGAAAAGTGTTGACTATAAGACCTTCTTGCATACTATCATCTTGATAATAGCATTCAATGTACTTTTTTGCTCTATTTGAGAACTGTACAAATTACTCATTTTCACTGCGCCAAACCACACAGATTTTCCTTGATACTCTTCTGCAAGTTGGTTATATATAGGAAAATTTCAACACAATCAAGAGATCCTGTTCTATAATAAGATGACATGCAATTCTTTTCTTATTGTATGTTTAAGCATCTATTATCATGATCCACTGGCAAGTAGAGGTGCTGAATAGAACTACTACTACCATACCCTAGTATTGTTATTCTTGGGAAAAGCAGCAGGCCCACTACGATAAAAGCATTTAGTCGTGTGCTGTGTGGTTTGTACTTTATGAGAATCGATCAATAAAGGATATATTATTCTCGTTGAGGGGAGTGTAATTTAAACTCTGTCTAAGGAAAATTTAACTTTGATTATTTAACATTTAACCTTAGACATTATGAACAAACACACCTTAGAAGAAATGAAAGCAAAAGCCTTGAAGCAATTCAGAGAAGGCATACCCTTAT
>JBCCTJ010000040.1:0-6822 GCA_039198585.1 Bacteroidota bacterium | reverse complement strand
TGCCGAACGGCTCTTTAGACAAGTAGCTTCAGGATCAGTTATAACTGGAATAGGTTCTCCTTTATGGGAGTACTATATCTGGTATGTACTAAAATGTCAATTTGTCCTTGATTTTGATAGCTAGAGATATTTTTTTCTTCAAAAGGAGTAGAATTTTTATCCAAAATTTGGGAAATTGGAACTTCTACTTGAGCGAAAGAGAAAAAATGGGCTTACTTTTGACATTCCCTGAATAGTTTTTCTTGTAGATTATTTCTGCTTTAACACAAAACATATTCTTTGTAGAATTTTTCCTAATCCCATTAATTACCAACATAGCATATTACTCTTCAGCTACTTTCTGATCATAATATTGACGTAAATTCTTCTGAGTGATTCTTAGCTGAAAGAGCACACATATAAAGAAAAGTCATAAATAATTGAGATTTCTTACTAAATTTGTTTTTCTTGAGGTTTAGTTGGAGATGTGATAAGATAGAATATGCAAAGGAGAACTAAAGAAATTATAAAACAATAAAATCCTATACCTAATTTATGAGCTACTAAATGAACACCTGTAGCTCCTATAGGTTTTAGATAATAATCCTTTATTTTCATTTTAAAATACAAAACTGAGAGCAACGTAACAGCGATAGAAACTAATAGAATATTAAAAGGCGAGTCATTATTTTTGTCTTCTTCTTTCCCGCTTGAGGAGGGGGGACTTTGCTCCCTTGATTGACTTAAAAAAAAATGTAGGGCTATTCCTATATGGAACCCAATAGGAATGAATGCATAAAAGAGAGTGAAAACAAAAAGCAAGTATACTTTTTGTTGCCAAAAGAATTTTAGTATGAATAGCATATATACCCCATATACCCCTTCTTTGGCATTATAACTGTAAACTAGCTTAACAATCGGATTCTTAAAAGCATATATATAAAAAGGTATAGAACAAATGTAAATTAATACTGTACATATGTTCCAAGGGTTTTTTTAAGCTTTTTATGATTTTATTTACCATAGTGAATTTTGACATAAATCTAGGACATTTTCTGAATAAAACCAAAATTAGCTTTGAGCAAGAAGAAAATTTACTTGATTTGATTTTTATGATTATTAAAGATTTTGAAGCCAATAATTGGCAGAAATATGCAGTAACCAACTTTCAATACCTTATCAAAAAACACAGTTAATTATACGAACCCAAAATTTTTGACTTATAGCTTAATCGTATAGCTGGCATAGGTCCCTTTATGGGAGTATTATACCTAATATCCATTAAAAGATCGATTTTTCTTTGATCTTGATCAGTAAGACATTTTTTTCTTCATAAGTAGTAGGATTTTTACTCAAAATTTCAGAGAGTTGAAATTTTATTTCTTCGAACGAGGAAACATTGCTTTACTTATGACATGTCTTTTCCACATGAGGATAGCTCATAAGAATTGTAAAAATTCTCGAAAATGAATAAAAATAAAAAAATCGGTGAATTTTACCTCTTTTTTGCTTGAGACATGGTGGTAAAGCTTTCTCTAAAACTCACATGAAATATTTTGAGCAAAAACACTTCAATTTTTACTGGCGCTATTCAGATTGAGAAATAGAGAGAGATAGGGAAGGCTCTTTTCGACTTGGTATCTTATTTTCGGCTAGCTCAATTTCCTTTTTTAAATTTTTGACTGCTTTATTTCTTTTGCCTAGTTTATTTGTTTTCCATAGATAAATTCTTTGTGATAAGCTGATGTATGCCGACTCATGGCCTAGACGTTGATGAACCAGACGAAGCTTATTCATCGTGTCTATTGTATTAGGATCTTGCTCTCCCAGTTTGTCAAGCCTGATGGTCAAGGATTTCTGATAAAATTCCTGAGCTTCATCGTCTTGGTCAAGACGCTCATATGCGATCCCCAAGTCAAACCATATTTTTGCAATAAATAGAGGTCTTTTTTTCAATTGAATATTCTTGATTACTTCAGGCCCTAAAGCCAGCATATAATATTCAATTGCTTTACGATACTCTTGCCTTGTGCAAGCCACTCTCCCGAGCTGGTATACGGTCTTTGATGTACTCCAATGGTAGGGCCCTAATTTTTTTTTTTGGATTACCCAAGCTTCTTGGAGTAGTTTATGCGCTTGTTCAGCTTGTTTTTCACATAGCTTTTTCTCCTTGGTATCGTTGAGACTTTTTTCAAGATATAGTTTAGCAAGGTAATAAAGTGAACAGGCAGTTTCTGGATGAAAACTAGGAATTGTTTTTTTATTGATTTTTAAGGCTTTGGTAAAGTGATGAAAGGATAATTTATATTGTTCAGTATTTAAATAATAGTCACCAAGACAATGATGTATATAAACAAGAACTCCGTTTTTATCATCTAAAACTTGTTCAGCTTTTTTTAGAGCATCGTGTAGTGTACCCAAAAACTGTTTATTATTTCCAACTAGCTGATAAAGAAAAGTTAGGTTATACAATGTGTGGGCGAAGTGCATATTTTTCTTAGTTTTTATTTTTGAGCATGCTTTAGTACACTCTAAAGCTTCATTAGCATGCCCATTATAATATAAGGCTACTGCCTTATTGTGAAGTGTTCTAGCAGTCCAGATACTATTCTTGGTTGTTGTTTGTTGTCTAATCTTTAAAATTTCATCATAAATAATAAGTGATTTTTCTTGCAAGTTCATATATTGTTTTGATTTTTTATCATAGGCTATTTCTTGTTCTAGATAAATAGATGCTATTTCATTTGTGCTGAGTGTTGTAGAGAAGCTCTCTTTACCCAACACCCTAGTTCGAATCTTGAGTGCACGATGATGCGCTTTTAAGGCATCAGAATAGTTAGCTTGTTCATGTAATATAATCCCCATCAGATGATAAATGTCAGCTGCTAGTGGGTGATATTCAATCAGATGATTACTGATAATATTAAGGATTTCTTCGTAATAAGCCAGGCTATCTTTGCGTTGATGCATACTATCGCATACAGAAGCCAAGTTTTTAAGAATATTCAGCACAAATAATGGGCAATCTTCTTTGCAGGACTGTTTAAAAAGTTTCCAACAGTCTTCATAGTACTGATAAGCCTGCTCATACTTCTTCTGTGTCTGGTAAAGTGATCCTAGGTTATTTAAAAGAAAAGCAGTACTAATATGCTTTTCTCCCAATACTTGTTTTCTTTGTTCAAGTGCTGTTTGGTAGAGTCCATAAGCTTCACTGTATTTTTTCATCCCATAATCAATATTGCCTTTGTAATACATCAAGTCTGTTACGATGCTTTTCATATCTAATTTTTTGACGTCTTCTTGACGATAATAGTAGGCTTTCATATACCACTGATTAGCTTGTTTATAATCACCCAACGAACAGGAAAGTTGGATTAAACCGATTAGGGTATATAGGTAACTTAGATAGAACTCACTTTTTTTCAATTCATAAATTTCTATTGCTTTTTCAAAATAGTGTAAGGATTCAGAATATTGATTAAGCGTACAACATATACAGCCGATTTGGCGCCATATGTCATCTTCTGTGATTAGTACTTGATATGCTTCATTGGCTTGATTATCATGAAGGAGAGTATTTGTATAAAAAGTAAGAAAAGAGTGAAGATCATCACTTGATTGAAAAGCCAGCAGAGTTATTTCCCCTATTTTATCTTTCGGTCTTCTTTTTTTAAATATTTTGACTAGCTTCCTCTGATTATTGCTTGCCTCCAACTCCACTTCTTCTTCTTCTTTACACTCTACTTCTTCTTTTAATTCGCTTGCTAACCCTTTTAAGTAGATTGACTTAGTCTTTACTTGCAATCTAGTAGCTATGATGCGAAGAGCCTTTCGTGCGGAACTATCGTCATAGCTTTGCTTACTGAGTAGTAAATAAAAAGATAGAGAGAGTGCAAGGTCTTGCTTACTGACTGTTATGACTTTGTCATTCTGTTTTTGTTGCTGACGATACAAAAAAGTATAATGTAGCACTTTATCTAAGTTTTTTACAAGATCTAAATCTGATTTTTCATACTTAACCTTCTCTTGAACAAAGCTGAGCGTATTAAAAAAAGTATAAATACCTCCTGTCCACTTCAAATTAGAATCATATTGATACAGGTAGTTACTAGCCTCGGTCTTTATATTTTTAATTTTTAACTGTTCTGCTAATTGTTTAACACCAGGATTACTACTGATATCATCTTGTATGGAGTCAATGACAACAAGAGTACTCTCCTTAGCAGCTTGTTCTTTTTTGATAATGAGTGCAATAGACTGTGCTTTTGTAAGAGGATAGAGAATCACAATATATGTAATAGCTTGATCTTGGATAGGCTGATTTAGCGTCTTCTGAATAATAGGATTATCTTTCTGCCAGATACCTGAAAAAAAGGTATTACAGAGGACATAGATATCTTTTCTTTTGATGAGTGCCATTTTCAATGCTTGCCAAACTTCATTATTAGAAAGCTCTTTTCCTTGGTTGAGAATATCTATTCGCTTTTTTGTAATAAATTTTTTTTCTAAAATAGCTTCGTAAGCCCCTGCAACAATATCGATATCATCATAGTCCATACTTGGAAATTCCTTGACTGTAGCAGCTTGCCATAAAGAGATAAAGCTAGCCAGTACAAAAGATAGACACTTACAAAGGGGAAAAGTAGTTTGGGTCATAAGTTTTTAATAATAATATAAATACTATTTAGAATAACTTGTTCTGGCAAAAAAATTGTTTATAGATATCTTTAGTAGTTCTGCTAGTGAATTTACTGGTATTGATACAGCTCTGTTTGATGTTCACCTTCTAACAACAATTTTGACATTGAGCATAGCCTGAGAAGGGTGTAAAAGCCGAACGGTAGAAAAATCATCAGCTTTTGCATAAAGCACATAGTAGCTGCCTACTAGTAATGAATCGTTGTGAATCACATAAGGAGGTAGGTAAATAGCACTCCCAAAGGGTATTATAAAAGCGGAAAGATAGTACGTATCTTCATGAATTTTTTTACCCAATATCAAGTATCCACTTGCGTTTGCTTTCACCGGCATATGAAAATGAGGGCGATTATGATACTCAAGAAAAATGCCATTGGCGTATTGTTTCTTTAGCATATATCCCTTTAAATAATCAGCCCCTATACTCATTTCAAATAGCGGGAGGGAGATGTGTGTGTCAAAAAGCAGTGATTCGTCCTGATGTAATAATCTAGCTCCATAGTAAGCTAACATCTCATAGTTCGTAGGAGCTATAGGGATAGATAGGGCTTGATTTTTAGCAGTAAAGGTCTGTATATCTCCTAATATGTTAGAAGCATCATCTTGGTTATGATGGATAACTTCCCAATGCCCTTTTAAAATACAATGGGGAGGCATGCGAGGATGGATTATAGGATAAGGGGAAGGACTATGTGTGGGCAGCAGTGCTTGACCGTCCAACTTATAAGCTTGCCCAGACTGCAACTCCATAACAATTCGCTTAGTCTTCATAAATGCTTGCTCTGTACAACCTATTCGATTGACAAAAAGGTGTTGATATTTCTTTTTTAAGTTGATTGCCATAATTATTGATTGCAAAATATAGGTGCTTTAACAACAAAATATACATTCTTTTTGCATAAGCACCAGGATAGTCAACAGGATCGATCAGGTCATTTAATTTGCCTCTAAGCTACACTCCCCTCTACTAGACTTAAAAAGGGTCAAAAAAATTCAGGGAGTGTAATCTAAACTCTGTCTAAGGAAAATTTAACTTTGATTATTTAACATTTAACCTTAGACATTATGAACAAATACACTTTAGAAGCAATGTAAGCAAAAGCCTTGAAGCAATTCAGAAAAGGCATACCCTTATTGGGTAAAAATGCAGCTTTCACTCCTCTACTAAAAGACTTCTTTGAACAAGCACTAGAAGCTGAAACGGAAGAGCGCCTTAACGAGACTCAAAGATCTGCTGGGAATACACGAAACGGTAAAGGAGCAAAAACCATAAAAAGCGAGCTAAGAACTTTTAGAATACATACTCTACAAGACAGTTAAAGCACATTGGATCCTACAGTAGTACGGAAGCGAGAAAGTATACTAGCAGACAGACTTGAAGAGAAGATAATAGGACTTTATGGAATAGGAATAAGCTATTGAGATATTTGCTAAGGATATTAAAACAATGTACGGTAGAGACGTTTCTATTAGGGTACTGACTCAAATTACAGATCAAATCATCCCTACAATTAAGGCTTGGCAGAGTAGAGCCCTGGAAAATGTTTGCCCTATTGTATTCTTAGATGCTATGCATCAAAAAATAGAGGATCATGGTTGTGTTAAAACCAAGGGGCTCGATAGCGTAATAGCAATCAAAAAAAGAGGAAAAAAAGAAATGCTTAGCCTGTATATTAACGAAAGTGAAGGTGCGAATTGCTGGCTCCAAGTTCTAACAGGCCTTCAGAATATCGGAGTAGGAGACATACTAATAGCTTGTACGGATAATTTGCAAGAATTTTCTGAAGCAATTCAAAGTATTTTTCCACAAACTGAGGTTCAAAGCTGAATTGTACACCAGATACGCAATTCGCTTCAATACATTTCGACAAGAGATAGAAAATAGTTGATTCAAGATTTGAAAAAATATACAAAGCCCAAACCAAAGAAGCTGTTGAGGAAGGACTCCTTTTTTTGTCCGAAAAATGAAAAAAATGGGTTAAATCATTTAATTGTGTCAAAGTAAAAAAAACAATTTTACACTTTTAAATTTTTTAATCATGAATAAACAACAAAAAGAAATAAATCAAGTAACATGGGAAGGTATAAAGCAACAAGCTGTAGAACGTCTATTAGAGACAAAAGAATTATCAGGAAAAAATGGTG
>JBCCTJ010000039.1:0-6907 GCA_039198585.1 Bacteroidota bacterium | reverse complement strand
TGGTCATCTATTAAGTCAGCTAGTTGGGGAGGCAATACTTCGTCTAGATTGAGCATAGTTACTCGCTCTTCTTCAACATTAAAAATACCTAAGACAACGGAATATGCATCAGTTGTTTTTTCAAAAAAACAAAACATATAGTTACCCTCATTTTCTGGAATGAATACGTTGTAAGGTTTGCTGGTTTGCAAATAATAATGCTGGGCATGTAGACAAAGCAATGCTCTATCTACTACAATCCTCTCCTCATCTTTTTTTAGTAGTATAAATCTATAAAAAAAATTCGACCCCTCCTTTGCATGATCGACAGCACCTACCTTGCCTGATCCACTTTTATGCCTTTTAATAATGTAGTGAGCCAAGTTACAATTATCTCGTATAAAGGGGGCTTTATATCGTAAATCATGCTGATAACTATCAGCATGTAGCGTGTTCTTGATCTTACCTTGCTGTAGCTTACCTTGCTTATACGTAAAAGCCATACACGTCGTCGGAGAGAATGCCAGCAATGAACCTTCCCTTTTTTTTCTTAGCTTAAATAAACCAGGTAGTATTCTTACAGGATCATTAATCATGTACCTATTATGGTATTTTTCTCTATGAAATACGCATGGATAAGTAATCACTAGCGACATTTCATTGTTTGGAATATTATACATGCGAAGCTCCGCTTTATATAAACCAAAAACATCATCCTGCCGCCGCTGATCAGCCTTGGTTTTGATAAACCATGCCATAAGATGCCTATCATCAATAAAAACGCCATGAAGGAAGGCTAGGCCTGAGATTTCTTTGAAACTAGAAAGCGCATCTTCTTTTGGCTTATAGACATATAGCAAGGTATCATGCTGCTGTGCTTGCTTTTTATTCTCAGTTATTGATCCTACTAGCCTATTAAAAACGAGCACGTTGTATTTGTGGTTTCTATCAGCTATCATGGTGTGAAATGTAACTTGTGTGGTACCTGAAATATCTTCTTTTTTCAAGATTTGACCTAATTGCTCAGGAACTTTTTTGAATGTATTAGTGATTGGATTGTATAGGCCATATCTCATGCTCTTCTTGCCTTTACCACCAACGTTACCAAGCAGTAGTTCATCTAGCGTACTATACAATATAGTATTATACCGGCACTGATTGAAGTGAGGGAAAGAAAAAGAACCTAATTCGATGAGAGGAGATCGCGCACACTGATAATACGATAAGACAGGAGATAATGCATCTATGTATAGCTTCGTATTGGTTAAATCGAATCTTGCTTCCCGAAGTAGCCCAAACAGAACCAGTCCTACTTCTGGCTTAGTGAGACTCCCCTTATGAGGGGTGCAGGTCATTATTGTCTTCATTTTGATATAGCACTCCTCAACAAAGTGCCTGAATTGTTGCCACAACATGTTCTTAGCAAGCTCTGTGAGCACCAACTGAGTTCCTGCTGCTAGGGAACCAGAACCTGATGACTCTACGCATATTGAATTTGACTGCAAGCTATCCCCATTTTGCTTGATACAATAGGTGATAAAATGCCCTATACGATTTTTCTTCAGGTGTTCGTCTAGCTTCTTTACTATCTTTACATAATCTAACCTGACTAGTATGGGCATATAGTCGTTCCATGAAGTCAATGGCACGTCTTTTAATCCTGGATTCCAATAACCTAAGCTATAACGATTAATGATTGTTCGAATATAATCATTCAAACGATCTAATTCAGAAGGATCAACTACTTTTCGAAAACAATTATTCAGAGGATGTTCTGCGCCAACTTCAATTTTCTTGCAGGAGGACGCTAATGTAGTGAATAGTAACTTCATCGCTTTTTGCCGAAGATCGTTTATTTTGGGATCCCTCATGGGAGTCTTTTGGATTTTTTTCACAGCGTTTTCTATGATGCTGATTGCCTTCTTAGAGGATGCTTTAAATTTTTTCTCTGTTATATATTGAGTTAGATAATCTAAAAACAGCACTGATTCATCTACATCCACATCACCTACTTCTTCTGCCATAGTTTCAAAAAAATTTATAATCCGTGTTCCGTCACCATCTCTTATTATACTATCTAAGTTGTAGTCAAGCTGTTCTTGAGCGTATTTGCTTACTATGTTTTCTGTTTGCACATATTTTATACCCCATACGTTGGCTAAATCATGCAACCCACATGCGAGGGCTTGTTGCTTGGTGGGGATGTTTGGATACCCTGGCTGCATCGTAGCCGCCTTGAGCGGGCCCGAGAGCAGGCAGAGTAGGGCATAAAAAAACAGGGTCGTTCGTTTGTGGTTGTTTTGTAGCATAGTATAGAATTATGAGCGTTGTTGTTTAGCGTTATTGTTGGGTACAAAGCTAACAACTAAGCACTACAATAGCAAAACTGACTGCCTAGGAATTCATGCCAATGCGACTAGCGAAGCCCCTTGATCGACTGCATTGGGTCAGCCATAGCAGGCGTGAAGGTTTTGTGCCATGATTTGATGTCCAGCCTACTTGCTCCCAGCTTGGGTGTTGTTGTGCACTAAGTTGCGCATAGAACAGCCTGGTCTTAAGTTGACTAGGGCTTCTAATCTTAGGATACATCGACTCGCACCCAATCGTTTTCTTGGTGTAGTGTATATGTTTGAAGGATCTATTGATAAGAAGTACTTTATCATGTATTGCCTAACAAAAAAGGGTATTCAACCACTTATGAATTTTGTCTGGGGCAAGCAGGGTAACTATATATGTATAGGCAACCCCATGTCCTACTGTATAAACAAGCAACTAAGTCTATTGATGTCTTGGATATACTTAACGTACAAAAAAAATTCCTAAAATGACCGACGGGTGAGGTATTACAAAGCAACTTGCTGCCTACAGACAAAAACACAATAGTGTTTCTTACATCTAGGCTTATGATTGCTTATGACCTTAGTAAAAGCGCGATGGTATCCTGTCAGCTACATAAGCTGGCTGAAGCATATTATAAATTGCGAACTGTATCGAAACGTTTAGTGGAGATAATCTCCACACGTTTTCGCTCAGTATTTTTTAGTTTTGATCCAGAAAAACATCTGAGGTATTATTCTACAGACCAACACAAACTGTCTACTGGGTATCATGACTTTAAGATGGTTCTTTAATCTACTTTTGTAGCTCCAATGCAGGTACAAAATATTATGTACTCACCTAATTGTGCACATACTCTTGGAACATAACAGAAGATTAGAAAATGTAAGAAAGTAAAAATAGCAGAACAAAATCCATGTTATATACCTATCTATGCTGCGATAGCGGGCAAAAAATTTGTATCTACGCCGGTCCCCAGGTAAAAAAATCGAGTGTTTCCCTGTCACATGGGGGTTTGACAGTAGAGCAATTAACCATTAGATTTGGATCTAGAATATCTCTTTAACCTTACATTTGAAACCTTAGACAGAGTTTAGGTTACACCCCCAAGTCACGTCTAGTCAAAGACTCTACTTGGATGAGCAATTCCTTGATTTTTTCGTCACCATTCACCATAGAGACATCAGGCATTCTGAGTACTTTCTCTAGTTTTGGGAAAGTATGCTGTTTAGGTACTTTCAATATTCGTTTTTCTAGCTTATTGACAGCTACTAAAAGTGTAGCTTTAGCAAGTAACGCATAGTTATAACCTGTCAAGTAATCCTCTGGTCTTACTGGAATCGACTCTAGCTTACACGGCAGTACAATCATAAGATAGGCATTTTGATCTTTGTCTTGCTTGTTTTTTCATAGGATAATATCAGCGATAACCCCTTCTTTTATATTATTAGAATTACTAATCTTCTCTTATTCTGCCATTTGATCTAGGACAACCCTATATTCGTTGCATAAGTAGCATAGCTAATCTTGTCTTATTTTTTCTTAAGGACTCAATAGTATTCACGGACCTAGTAGAGAAGCAAATATTTTTTGATCATCTTGGATTTGTAGTTTTAATATCATTGATTTTGTTTATGTCGAAGAGGCTATGCTTTGGGGTTATCTATACTAATTACATAAATTAGCTGTAATTGCAAGCCATTCAAAATTTTTCTCATACTATGAAGTGAGTAAACTAATTTTTGCATAGCCGCAAAAATTACAGTGCAAGAACTGGTCAAGCACTTATCTGAGTGAGGGCATGTTAGCATGATATGTACTAGAAAGTATTGCTATTGATCCAACAAGAATTGTTAATCAGATTAGGGAAGTAAGATCTTAGTCACTTCCGTTTATTAGCTTGATTAAGAGCGGTCTGGACGGGACTCGAACCCGCGACCTCCTGCGTGACAGGCAGGCATTCTAAC
This sequence comes from Bacteroidota bacterium, assembly GCA_039198585.1. Taxonomy (GTDB): domain Bacteria; phylum Bacteroidota; class Bacteroidia; order Cytophagales; family Amoebophilaceae; genus JBCCTJ01. The sequence goes on along the minus strand of JBCCTJ010000039.1, from coordinate 2,624 downwards.
CAACTGAACTACCAGACCAAGTAACAAAACTAATACATCAAAATAGTATTAGCAATTTAGATTTATTTTCTTACGCACATAAGCAGTGCTAAGTGATATTTCAGTGAGTTTATAGTTGGTTGAAGTTGACCAAGAAATATCTATGATCACATTCATTCTGTTCACTCAGCAAGTACTATGATACAAAACAGCTACTTGCAATCCTTTCAGTATTAAATTAAGCAAAACATAGGGGACTTTCGCAGAATCAAGTATAAAAAATCCTTTGATTTTTCCTGCTTGTTGCAGTTGCTGCAAATACGTTACTGTACTGTCAGCAACATCTAGGTATACTGTCATCCCTTGAGAAATGAGTATATACAAGTCTTGCCTATTACCTGCTTTCTGTAAGAGAGCATCAATATTATAGGGTAAAACACCTGTTCCAGAATCTTTACTACGCAAATGTCTGTGACTTACTCGCTTACCTTGCTTGTAGCCCATTTCTTTATAGTTCAGTGTTCCTAAAGCATTAGGCAGAAGCCAGCAATCACCCTTTTCTACGCTTTGCGCTAGTTTTTTCATACTTCCATCAGGATACTGAACAATGGTTTCTCCCCATTTGAAAGCAACAATAGCAGCATGACCTTTTGCATGTGCTTCTTTTAGTTTATCAGCGGGGAGGAAGTGCCATTCATAAAGAGAGTGACCATAGGTATAGGGTTGGTTTTTACTAGAAAAATTAGCAAAATCAGTTTTTTGTATCATTAATGGATCGTCGATAGGCAAGTCAATGAATTGTGTAAGATAGGGAAATACTTTTTGGGAAGATCTATGCTCATCGACAAATGCTTTGATTGCTTTACTTGACTGACTTTCTGTTTGATTTAACTGGTCTTGTTTATATCCGTAAAAGACAATCCCTGCTGTGACGATAAAAATAACAATAGTGATTATCAAAATTTTTATGGCCTGCTTTGTAGGTAAAGTGAGAAATGACTGATGATTATTCTGCATTGGATAGCTTTTTTTGATTATGTTTTCTTGGTAGTTGGTTGCTTCTTTTGCTAGTGACAGTGGATTAGGAAAAATATAAACAAGTAAATGTAAAATAGGTACCAAGACAACTATTTTTCTTTTTTTTACAGCTAGTCTATTAAAGTAAGATGAGAGTCTCATAACCACAGTTTACAATAGAGTAAAAGTAGAAACTCCTATTAGATACCCACCCAAAAAAAGCAATCCTAAAGCGTAAAATGCATCGAACCAAACCATGCTCAGAAAATCAGCTATATAGATGAGCAGAACAATAGGATAAGCAAGTACCACCAAAAAATTACTCTTAATACGTTCGTTAGTTTCATCCAGAAGCGTACTAGCATCAGTCGTACTAGGGAAAGCATGCATACCAATAACAGTACCCAACCATAGTAGGAAGAATAAGAGCAACTTTACTTCTTTAGACAAAATAGCTAAGATAAACACTCCCATGGCTAGCAGTGTATTGACCAATAATGGCCCTATTGTAATCAGCAAAGTAGAAACGAAGTATTGTGGCTTACCATGCAATACATAGCCAGGAGGGGTTTTGAATGGATGAAAAAAGCGAACTTCATGAATAGGAACTCGTGTGATGAGGCAAAAAATTACATGAGCTAATTCATGGATGATTATACCTGGAAAAGTAACCCATGCAATGAACTGACCTGGTATTAAACCTGGTGTAAAATCTGCGTTATCCATGGTTGATATTTTTTAAAAAAATGCTTTTACGGATCAAAAATACGCAAATAGGCTTATTGAAACAAATTCATAGTAATAAAACTAAGCAGCTACTAAGGAAAGCAACGAGACTATAATCACCTTATTATAGTTGACTGGGAGCAGAGCATAGTTCTCCCACTATTACATTGCTTCATGCTACGCGTCAACTGCTCAACTCTTAGCAGGAATACCTTGTTGATTGATATTTTTTTGCTAAAAATACTATTCTTTCTTTTGATCAATTCTAATATGTGTATGGTTGCCGATAGGTCCTAGGCTAGCTTGTGAGGAGCTCAAGAAGCAAGGAACTTGGAAAATTTGGGAGGAATTCCCTATTTGTTAACCCTAACTGAGTCAATTATTTCGACAAAAAACGTCGAACCTCATGCAAAGTTAGTGCTAGAATATTACATGCGCCATCAGGTTAAAAAAATCTTTGCCAATATTAATGAACGATCAAAAGACCACACAGAAAATGTTTTTGATCTGTGCGGCTCTTTATCAGAGCAGATTATTGAATAATCTAAAGGGATCTGAGAAAACAACTTAGCAGATGAGCAAAGATTAATGGAAGAGGCTAGAAAAGAACTAGCAGCAAGGAAGAAGTGTATATCTACTGGCTATCCAGCTCTAGATAATATTTATCGAGGTTCGTATAATTAATTGTGTTTTTTGATAAGGTATTGAAAGTTGGTTACTGCATACTTCTGCCAACTATTGGCTTCGAAATCTTTAATAATCATAAAAATCAAATCAAGCAAATTTTCTTCTTGCTCAAATTGCTCAAAGCTAATTTTGGTTTTAGTGATCTTCCGAGTTTGTCTATTCAAATTCTCAATCGAGTTGGTTGTATATATCATACATCTGACTTCGACAGAATA
>JBCCTJ010000038.1:0-7611 GCA_039198585.1 Bacteroidota bacterium | reverse complement strand
TAGCGGTCAGCACTTAGGAAGCTATGATGACCCTGAGCCCCGTGCAAGCACAAATGACATCGCTATAGGCAGTAATACTCAAAAAGTCAATGATAGAAGCAATGCCGTTCTTACAGATAGTGCTAATGAGAGAGCTGGTGAAAGCGAACTGCTTAGTTTAGTAACCAATCCTAATGGCCCATATAGGTCAACGAACTCACCACCTTCTCCTAACCAATCTTTTGACTGTGATAGTATACCCAGTATGACTATAGAGGAGCAGAAAAAGCTCTTGGAAGATGCATTGAATTTAGTTGAATTTAGACAAGATAATTCTCGATCATTCCTAGACATTACTAGTAGCGATTGGCGGTATTTTGAAAAAATAGTTAATCAGATCTCTGTTGAAATTTTGAATCTTCCAGAGAACAAAGGTCTAGGCTATGTAGGTAATTTGTTGCTTCAAGCGGTTTATGAACAAAATACGCTCCTTCTTGAAATTCTTTTGAAAAAAGATGGTGTAGAAGTATGGACAGAAGCTTTTGATCAAGCTGTTAATCCAACAAGTGATAGTTCGGTAAACCTAAGAATTGTCAACCTGATTTTACAAAAGGTAAGTTCCACGATTTTAAATCAACCATTGCCTTCAAGTGAACTAAGTGCACTACAGACAGCCATTAAGAGGGGAGAAGTAGACTTGGTCAAGTTGCTTTTGGAACAGGAGACTATCCAAGTGAATGAAAGTGACTTTTTCAAGGCTATAGATGTAGTATGGCAGTACCATAAAGAATATAATCATACCTTACAGAATCATGCCACATATGAAGCACCTGTTTATGATATATTAGAAATGGTTACTTCCAAGCTGGATGGGGAAACTCTCAAGCAGGTCAATGTAGGATATGTTGCCTTATCAAAAGCTATAACTGATAGTAGCTTACCTATTGTCAAGGTGCTGCTTAAATTCCTACCTGTACGAAAACAAGACATTATACTAATTGCCGAAAACCATGAATTCACACTTGCTCTACGTATCCTGCAGCAGTCTTCAAGGGTGGCAGGGTTATACAGTCTCCGATCATCACAACGTCGTGATGTGGATGCCATACGGGCCAGTCTCTTAATAATAGATCATATCATAGCTCAAGCATCTCCCTCAGTTCTGAATGAACCCAACTTCATGGATCAGAAAAGTTTGATTCATTATGCTGTTGCGAGTAACAAGCTTCATGACTCGACAAAAAAAAGCTTAATTGAGGAATCATGTACAAGAGAGGATTTTATCATCCAAAAAACTGCATTCATAGAGATATTTAACATAACTGAAGACGGGAAACATGTAGTCACCTGGAAGGAGTTAACATGTATGATTCCTAGACTAGCAATAGCTGATCAGAAAGAGATAGTTAATCATGAAGAATTTGATGGGAAGAAAGGTTTGTTTTTAGTAGCAATGCATCAACTATATGATGCATTGGACGATACAAATAAGAAATGGGAAATAGATGATCTAGTCACTTTTATCATCGGTATCATTCCTCAACTCTCTGAAGAGCAACTCAATAATAAAACTGCAGTATATAATAAAAGCGTTCTTGAAGTAGCTATTAAGTTCCGTAAAGAGGAGCTGGTTGATGAACTACTCAAGAGAAGGGAGCTAAAAGTAGATGAGGGAAGCTTGAAAGAAGCTGTGCTATGTTTAGCTACTGACTCCACTTTCTTTCCTGACTTTGACCAACGATTGACTATCTTGCAAGTTTTAGTACAAAAAGTAGATGTGAGGCTCTTAAATAAGCCTGATCTTATCGATGATAAAAGTGCTCTTCAAGTAGCTGTTGAGTCAAGTAAAAAACAGCTGGTTGATGAACTACTCAAGAGAAGGGAGCTAAAGGTAGACGAGGGAAGCTTGAAAGAAGCTGTACTATGTACAATTAAAGAAGCTAATAGCGATAATTTCTTTAATCACTTTAAAGAAGCATTGGCTATCTTGCAAGTTTTAGTACAAAAAGTAGATGTGAGTCTATTAAATAAGCCTGATCTTATCGATGATAAAAGCGCTCTTCAAGTAGCTGTTGAGTCACATAAAAAGGAGCTGGTTGATGAACTACTCAAGAGAAGGGAGCTAAAAGTAGACGAGGGAAGCTTGAAAGAAGCTGTGCTATATACAATTCAAAAAGCTAAGAGCAATGATTACCTTAATGACTTTGAACAAGCATTCGCTATCTTGCAAGGTTTAGTACAAAAAGTAGATGTGAGCCTATTAAATAAGCCTGATCTTATCGGTCATAAAAGCGCTCTTCAAGTAGCTCAGGAATCGGAAAACAAGCAGTTTATTGATCTATTATTGCAACAGAATGGTGCATAACCCGACTGATGAAATGGCTATATTTAGGTGCAGTCAGGAGTAGAGACGTTGTTGTTTCAAAAAAATTTATGTGAGCTCTAGACAGGTTTCCCTTTCATATCCATAACCCAAAAAGAGATAAAGACTTCCACTTTTTAGTACTTTTCTTCATTTTCTGGAACTTTTATAATTCTTATCTAGCAAAATGTTAATCGAGTCGCCTATGTAGCTATTTTTGAATCATTTTTACAGTTTCGTATCCTCTTGACTGCCCTCTATTATTCTCTTTAATTAGGGGAGGCTATTTCAGCTATTCTGTTGGAGTAGGGTTTGTATTAGTTCTGACATACTCTTACTGCTAAAGGAGCAACTTGGGCAATCGGTTATTGCTTTTTTTGATGAGCACAGCCAAAAAATTTTTAATCGATTTCTAGTTCTACCTCTTTTGTAAGAGGGCGTGCCACGCAGGTCAGTATATAGCCCTCTTTTTTTTCTTGTTCAGAGAGACCCTCATCTGTTTCCATATGAACCTTACCCTTAGTACATTTTGCTCTACAGCTATTGCAAGTGCCACTCATACAAGAATAAGGTAATGTATAGATTCCTTCATTAAGCGCAGCCTCCAATACAGTTTCCCCTGCTGATACAGTATATATTTCTTCATAACTTCCTACAGCAAGGGTCACTTCTGCTTCTACACTATCTACACTCTTGTGCTGCTGAGAAGTACCAAAAGACTCTCGATGAATAGAGATTGGCGCCACGCCATGAGCAAGTAAGGTATCAACTGACATTTGCGTAAGACCTTGGGGTGCACAGATGTAATAGTCTGTAGTAGATAGTTCATGATCTGCTATCCATTGTGCTAGCCTAGTAGGCGTAAGACGACCTGCTATTCCCTGCCAGAGTTCACTAGGTTGGCTTAAAATATGGGAGACTTGCAAGCGATTCGGATATTGACTTTGCCATGCTTTTAATTGTCTTCTATAAATAATAGCATTTTCATGGCGATTGGCATTGACCAAATGAATAGTGGTATGCGCTTCCTGATCAAGAGCGCTTTTCAGAATACTATATAGTGGGGTAATGCCACTTCCACCAGCAATTAAAAAGAGATGCTTGACTTGGTTACGTTTAGCGGATAAAGTCATATGCCCCTGAGGAGGAATTACTTCTAAGATATCTCCTTCACGAATATGTTCATGCAAGTAATTAGAGACTTTTCCGCCAGAGACTTTTTTGATTGTAATAGCTGGCATTTGGTCTACATAAGGCGCTGTACAAAGTGAATAAGAGCGATAATAGGGTTCGTTATCAATAGCGAGTAAAAGTGTAATATACTGCCCTGCTTGGTAATGAAAGAGAGCGCTCCCTGTATCTAATACCAATGTAATGGTGTCAGAGGTTTCTTGAATAATACTTTGTACAGTAACGGATAACATAGCATAGTATTATACTATCTCGTGATAGCTATATAGTTATATTTGTGTTTTGGATAACTTACGCACAAGGCAAAGATAGTAGTTTGGTCAAGTAGAACACGCTTTGTTGCTAATTATTGATATAACAAATTTATGAGTGCTTCTAAACAAATAATTCTAGTCGATGCGATGGCATTGATTTATCGAGCGCATTTCGCCCTTTATAAAAACCCTCGCGTTACGAAAGAGGGAGTAGATACAAGTGTTATTCTAGGCTTTACCAATAGCCTCGTAGACGTCTTGCAACAGCTCGACCCAAGTCATGCTGTTGTTGCTTTCGACAGTCGAGAGCCAACATGGCGGCACAAAATGTATCCTCCTTATAAAGAACATCGAGAAGAGCAACCAGAAAGTATATCAGCAGGTATCCCCTATATCAAGGAGATTGTAGCAGGCTTTGGCATTCCTTTGGTTGCTCTGCCTGGACAGGAAGCAGATGATATTATTGGTGCACTGGCCATGCAAGCTGCCGCAGCAAAATTTCATGTCTACATTGTAACACCAGATAAGGACTTAGGACAACTTGTCAATACCAATGTAGAGCTTTATAAGCCATCTTTGGGCGGTAGACCAAGTGTCATATGGGGAGCGCAAGAAGTACAAGAAGCATGGGGTATTGATCGCGTAGAGCAAATCACAGATATGATTGCTTTGGCAGGTGATGCATCAGATCATATTCCTGGGATAAAAGGAATAGGGCCAAAAAGAGCCCAAAAGTTGATTCAAACTTATGGATCGCTAGAAAATCTATTGGCACACTTGCATGAACTAAAAGGGACCTATCAGCAAAACATAAAGGAACAACAAGAGGTAGCTATTATATCGAAAAAACTAGCAAAGATCAATACGAACCTATCCATTGATCTTACTTGGGAAGAAGCGGAATATAAAGAGCCTCAAATAAGTGCATTATTACCTATCTTTAAAAAGCTAGAGTTCAGGTCTTTGGCCCAACGAATCCTAGGTAAAAAAAGTAATTCGAATCAACAGTTAGATCTTTTAGGAGAGAGTGGACTCGATATAGTCAGTCTGACAGATCATTTGACTACCATCAAGACATCAGGTGCTAGCTACGAGCTTATAGATAATGTGGGGGATTGTCAGCAACTTGTACAAAAGCTACATCAGCAAAAAGGATTTTGTTTTGATACTGAGACTACAGGATTAGATCCTCATCAAGCACGTCTTTTAGGGATTGCCTTTTCCTATCGTGCTAAGGAAGCATTTTATCTTACCATGCCTGAAAAAAAGGAAGATATGAAGCCTTACTGGAACCTATTAAAGCCACTTTTTAATAATCCTACTATCACTAAGGTAGGGCATAACTTAAAATATGATCTGAGTGTACTAGCTCAATACAATGTGCTACCCGCTGGCCCATTTTTCGATACTATGCTAGCCCATCATCTGCTAGCACCAGCAGGGCAGCATAGCTTAACCGCACTAGCTAATCAATATCTTGAATATGCTCCTGTCGAAATTAGCTCTTTAATAGGTGAAAAAAATAAACAACAAAAAAGTATGGCATCAGTACCTTTAGATCAGTTAGTGACGTATGCGAGTGAAGATGCAGATATTACTTGGCAGCTCTATCAATTATTTTTGCCTAAAATAGAGCAGGAAGGTATGGCTTCACTTTTTTATGAAATAGAGATGCCCTTAATACCAATTTTGGTAGACATGGAACGCGCAGGCATTGCAATAGATAGCCAGATGTTGTATGATATTAGTCAACACCTGAATGAAGACCTCAGCAAATTAACAGCCTCTATTCACGGAAAGGCTGGATTCAACTTTAACATAGACTCTCCCAAGCAACTGGGAGAAGTTCTTTTCAGCAAGATGAGGATTGTAGAAAAAGCAGCTAAAACCAAAACAGGGCAGTATACTACGAATGAGGCTGTACTCAATAAGCTAAAGAAAAAGCATGCGATCATTCCTGCTATTTTGGCATACAGAGAGTTAAAGAAATTGAAGTCTACTTATGTGGATAAACTACCAGAGCTGGCAAGTCCTCTGGATGGACGGGTTCATACCTCTTATCAACAGGGTATTGTCACTACGGGTCGTCTTAGCTCAGTCAAGCCTAATCTACAGAACATCCCTATACGAACAGAGCGGGGGCGCTTGATTCGGAAGGCCTTTATAGCAGAAGATGCAAGTCATACTCTTCTTTGTGTTGACTACTCTCAAATAGAACTACGCCTGATGGCCCATTTTTCTGAAGATGAACATATGCTTGAAGCTTTCGAGAATCATGTAGACATTCACAGTTTGACTGCTTCACATATCGAGCAAATAGCAGGTGATCAGGTCACACCTGAGATGAGAAGAAAAGCTAAGATGGTCAACTTTGGCATTATTTACGGTATATCGGCATATGGACTAGGAGAACGTTTAGAGATTGCTCGCAGCGAAGCTAGTAAGATTATTGAAGCCTATTTTGAACGATTTCCTAAAGTAAAAATCTATATGGAGAGAATGATTGCAGAAGCTAAAAAAGAAGGGTATGTAAAAACACTATGGGGACGTAAACGCTTCTTACCTGATATCAATTCGCGGAATGCTACTACACGAAGCTTTGCAGAGCGTAATGCTATCAATATGCCTATCCAGGGTACTGCCGCAGAATTAATTAAAGGAGCTATGGTGCGTATTACGCAGTGGATCCGTGATACTCAGGTAGCAGTACGCATGATCTTACAGGTACATGACGAACTCATATTCGAAGTGCATCAATCGGAGGTAGAAAAAGCTGTAACCAATATACGCAGGATTATGGAAGACGAAAAGGAGCTCCGTGTTCCGATTGAGGTAACTATTGGGATAGGCGATAACTGGTTAAAAGCCCATTAAACGGATGCTACACAATTGTATATTAGCCTAGTGATGATAAAGTTTAACATCGATCTGCTAATTCTATATGAATTAGTTTAAGAAGAGATAGCATCTTTAATATGACTATTCTAGTACGTAGGGCAAATATTCAGAAATGTGTAGTCCACTTACAAGGTAATTTACTCAACAAAGTAAGACCTAAGGACAAAAGTGCTTTTTCTTCTGATTTGAAAGAAGCATTCAATAATTTTAGTGCCGAAAGTAGCAAACAAAAAGCTCGTGCTAAGATAAAAAATTTTGTAGATAAGTGGAAAGAAGCGTATGGACGTCCAGTAACCAAATTGCTTGATGAGGACTATATTAATGATTATTTGACGTATATAGATTATTCTGTTGAAGTCAGGCGTATGGTATATACAACCAACTCGATTGAGAATTTGAATAGGCAAATTCGGAAGATCACTAAAACCAAAATTAGCTTTTAGCAAGAAGAAAGTTTACTTGATTTGATTTTTATGATTATTAAAGATTTCGAAGCCAATTATTGGCAGAAATATGCAGTAACCAATTTTCAATACCTTGCGAAAAAACAGAATTAATTATACCTTCCCACTTTTTTTGGTAGGTTCTGCCTATAAACTATGCATATCCAAGATTCGTAATCCCCATTAATTTTGTATATTTGTCCTGCTTTTTTTCAAAAAAAATAGACTTGCAAAACGTAATATTTATACTTAATTGTACAAAGACAACTAAAAGATGCGTTGCTCTGCTTACTTTTTTTGTCATTTGTCCCATGTGGAGCCAGCCGCAAATTAATCATGAAACGCCAAATGTTGCTTCTTATCAAAAAGCACTTGGGAGCAATAATGATTCACATCACAAGATATCACCACAGTATAAAAAATATATTTTAATAGGATTAGGTATCATTGGAGGAGTTCTCTTGATTCGATCTGCTACTTATTC
>JBCCTJ010000037.1:0-7690 GCA_039198585.1 Bacteroidota bacterium | reverse complement strand
AACTAAAACAAAGAGGGTATTTAACACAGACACTGGCCTCATGAAATTGCTATATTTAGTACAAGAAAATATAACTAAAAAGTGGATTGGTACTATTCATAATTGGAAAGATATTTTATCCCAACTTGCTATTATATTTGGCGATAGATTAAAGCTTGATCTATGAGCTTAAAAATATTTTTGACACAGTTAATTAATCAGACCCAAAAAGTACTCAAAAGTGGAGAATTTTACCTCCTTTTTTGCTTGTGGACATGAACGAAAAACTTTCTCTAGAACTCACATGGATTTTTTTAAACAAAAATGGGTCTACTTCTAACTGCCCCTATGTCAAGGCAACCAGGAGAAATCTTGAGCTTATTGGTTCCTATAAAAAACTCACTAGATTACTTTTGCAAAGCGCAACGATCAGTTATTATTATCTTGAATAGTTACTGGTAGCTTTTTGGGCTTGTATGGAAGCAACAAAGTAATAAAAAGTATGCTGATAACAACCATAAAGTAAGGAAGCAAATTGATCGTTAATTTTTTCTCACTAGTAATACTAATACTAGAATAATGAGCGATTTTTAGTTCTTTAGGGTGCAAATTTTTCTTCTCAGTACCTATGATAAATTGATTGGCGATAGTCACTCGATCACCCATAATACCTTGATGATCACGTAACCTGGCTTGTTTTTGATGCAGCAAAGGAGTGGATGACTTGCTAGTCATAGCTACCTGGTTTTGTTCATCATTGTTGGGAATAGCCTGTTCATTCTTTTTTTCTGTAAGATCACCTGCAGCGTCATCTTGATTGGTTTCATCAGATTGATTGTTAATCTCATTGGTGTTTTTTTCAGTTCTTGCCAAGCAAAAGATGGGTACTTCTCTATGCCATGCTACTCCTGCATCCTTTTCTAAGATAATAATTATTTTTTTTTTACTAAAAAATTGGTGAGGGATACATGCCTTCTTTAAATGGTTAGGTATGGTAACATAATGTAAGTCATCATATCTATTAACTACCAGCCCTACTTGATCAACAATAGATTGTAGATTTTTTAAAGGGTTTTGTAGCTCTTCCGTAGGTTGATTCCGAAAATTGAGTAGCATCACATGATATTGCATGTTCGGCTGGCACGCCATCTGAATAGCTTTTTCTAAGCTTTCCCACGTATTATCCTTAACATCTCGATATACTACCACATTGATCCCATTGTTCAAGCGGCTTCCACGTACTAGCGAAACAGAAGACTCTCCATCAAGATTGTCTATAATAGTTGTTAAGAATGTGACCTCTACTGAAGCTCCCATGCAAGGGAGGGTACTTAGTAATAGTGTACAGCATAGATAAAAATAACTGAAAGACATATTTGAGAAAGCTTGAGTGGTATTAAAGTAATTTTTTATTTAGGTTTTACCAAATATCGTTGACTATCCTTTTTTTCTAGGCTAAACTTACTACTTTGCTGATCGTTATGAAACGCATAGGAATTTTATCTGATACGCATGGTTATTTAGATCCAGCAATTTTTCATTATTTCCGTGAATGCGATGAGATATGGCATGCTGGTGATATAGGCTCTCTTGTTATTTGCGAAAAATTAGAAAATTTTAAGCCCCTCCGCGCTGTATATGGAAATATTGATGGGAAAATCATCAGAGCCAACTATCCTTTTGAACAACATTTTACATGTGAAGGCAGTACGATCTGGCTCACTCATATCACAGGGAGGCCTAATGCCTACAATCCTCATATATTAGCGGGTATGAGGAAATACAAGCCTACTATTTTAGTAGGTGGGCATAGTCATATTTTGTGTGTCAAAAGAGATCAGTGGGGAACTTTGTACTTTAACCCAGGAGCAGCAGGAAAAGAGGGCGTTCATCAAGTAAGGACATTGCTGAGATTTAACTTAGCGCATGGAAAGCTGACTCACATGGAAGCCATCGAATTACCTAGCGGATGACAGTCAATATCTATGAAAAAAAATTGATACCCTCCTATTCATTTTCATGATATTGATGCTGTATACAACACAAGATGGAAAGCAAACCTATAGAGTTGATAAGTCATTAGCAGCAAGAAAAAGCTATGCATGTGAAAAAATATGCAATCCTAGAAACCAAATCTTCGCAGTTTCACCCCATAGGCACAAAATCCCATAGATAACCAAGCAATACTATCAATCAACTGATAAGAAAAATGATCAGTAGGAGCTAATGTAGGAAATATTTTGACGTACGGTTTTGTGAGAGGTTTGAGCGGAAATTCCGCTTGCCTACTCGACTTAATCTAGTGCTATATAAAGGGCAGAAACAAATACAAGGTAGCCAAAAAAAGCATACTAGAAGCTTTTGAGGACAAAGAACTAGGATAGCTGATGATGTCGGTCTAATTTTTAGTAGACCTAAACAGAGAAAAGGACAAAACGATTCTAAAACATGGAGATGCAGCACTAGCTGAGCTAGTGCTTAAGCATGAAGGGAAAGGAGGCTTAAGCAAGCTAGCAAAAAAAGACGAAAAATTATTCTTGTCGATGATAGGCGGCTCTAGCTATTCTATGCAAGCATTGCTGTATACTCTTTCGCAGTGCAATCCGAAAAAATATTCTACAAATGTTTTGGATGCTACAAAGCAGGATATGCCATTGATTGCTTAGAAGAAAAAGAAGCTTTCTCGTAAATAGCAAGCATGCTTCTACTTGGCAAACAAGTACCAAGTATATTGGCAAAAAAACAGTCTCAAACCAAGAAAAGAAGCTATTCGAGAGCAGGGAAAAGCTTTTTATTCTAATACAGGTAGTCGTCGATGAACAAAGAGAGCAAATAAGCTGATCAATTTTTAGAAAAAAATTAATAACTTGTCCTCCTAAAATAGTTTATGAGTAGAAATTATAATTTCCGAATTATTAACATTCTCTTACTGGTTGCTTTAGTGATCTCACTAAGCTACGCATCAGAAGAAAGTATCCTAATTAATTATGACTATCATGATAAAAATCATACCATAAGCGTACATGTTAGCTACAGTATCACAGCGGAGAAGTATATTCGAATTAAACGCACAACAACTGAAGTAAGTAGCGGTAAGCAAGTAGAAGACTACATTATTCTTCGTCCTATTAGAACAAGTGATGCTCATGAAATGTATACGCTAGTTAAGAATAGTAGGCAATTTCTTATACAGTATATGGATACTTTTGTTGATAACTATGGAGGATCAGAGGAAGATGCTAGACTGATGATTAGTATAGATAATCAACAAAAAGAGCGTATGTCGCTGGGTATTTTTTACAAAAAAAATCAAGAATACTCAGCCATTATGGTGGGATATATAGGCTATCATAGCCCCCAAGCATTTAGTAATCAGGAAAATAGTGTTGACATCGTTTATTGGGTAGGAAACCCGGTTTATACAAAAGCGGCTGGCATTGGTACAGTAGCTGCCCATGCTTTTATTGACTGGTTGGTAGCAAATGGGCGAGCAGGTAGAGTGGTAATCACAGTAGACAAGGCTAATCAAGCAAGTATCAATGTTGCTAAAAAACTCAAAATGAGGAAAGCCAGTAGAACTCACGAAAGATGGCCTTATGGCTACGGTGAGCAAAGTCCAGAAAACATGGAAATATATACTCTATCTTGCATAGAATGGGAAAGAGCTCACTGGAATACGAATAAAGCGTAATAGCTAATAAGGATGTCTACCCAGTATATCAGAGGCATTGAAGCAAGAGACAAGAGTATTATCAGCGAGTTCAGCTGTATACAAGACTGTCCATCTCTTGTGATTCACCACCTTATGAACATAGGCAACGAAATCACTATTTTTTCGCCTGAGGAGAAAATGCAAGCTACGCTTATCCCAGGCTGCTTAGCAAAAGTTTGGCTCATTGCCAGTTATAGATCACCACAAGTTGTATTTAGAGCAGATAGCGCTGCGAATATTACTAGGGGGCTAGTCACTCTCTTAGTACGTCTATTTTCAGGGGCAACACCTCGTAGTATAATGAATTATGATCCTCAATTTCCACAAGTTTTGAAGCTTGAAGAAATTCTGGGTACACAACGCAGAAACGGCTTTAGCTCGATGGTCAATACATTTCAGCTAGAGGCCCAAAGATTCATAATGCGATTGTGAATTGTCTTGATAATGCAATATATCAAATACCAAACTTTTTAATTCTTCTTCTATATGGAGAAGGCCAATCTTTTGAGCCATGGGAACAAAGAACTGGAGTGTTTCTTCTGCAATGCGTACTCTCTTATAATAATCGGGATGACCATGAATAGTACGCATATTATGGAGACGGTCAGCTAGCTTGATTTTAAGAACACGCTGATCTTCCTCTCTAATTAATTGTAGAATGCTGTCTTCATTACTTAATCTTGCTTGACGTCTTCCTTTTGTTAGTTTAGTTACACCATGTACAAGTTGAGAGACTACAGAGCCAAACATAAGTTCCAGTTTACTAGATCCCATGGCTGTATCTTCGACAACATCATGCAAAATAGCGGCTACAATCACTTCTTCTTCTTGTATAAAGTTGAGGAGGATTTCAGCAACAGCCAGCGGATGAAAATAGAATGGCTCTCCCGATTTACGTTTTTGAATAGCATGGTAATTCTTTGCTACTAAAATAGCTTTCTGTACTTTATTTAGATTAATATTGGGACATTTTAGTCGTATCGATTTATACAACCTCTTCTCTACTACACTAGCGTTGGGGTGACTAATAACCAAGCGTCTAGGTATTTTCTTTTTGTCCATGCTCGTAGGTCTTATCGCTCGAACTTTTACAGGCAGCACGAAGAGTAGCGTATTAATACCCATAACTAGTGCATCTTCTATAAAGCCATAATGAGCTTCTATGATTCTTTTGTTCTGTAGTCTTGGTAGATCAGTAGACGTAGTAAAGGGTATATTTTCAGCAGTTTCTAGGTCCCCAATATATAGTAGATCAGGGAACTTTTGATTTTCCTCAGTAGTAATCACAAACCTGATCGCTTCTATTTTTCTCATATAATTTTTCAGTCCACTGATTTGGTACCCTAGCTCCACGTCGGTAATAGTTAAGTAAATAAAAGACTTAGACAGGTTATTTTTTTGGACTGACTTCAAAGCATTTAAAAGAGTTTGTTTTACTTTTTCTGGATCACATTGTATACTCTTTTGTTTAGTTTTAAGCTGCACAATAATATTATCAAGTTCAATATCAGCTGCTGGAGCAACTTGATATAATCCACCTATTAGTGCATTAAGAGATATTTTTTGTACAGTAAGATGCATATGATCTTTATAATGATAAATAAGTTCATTAAGATAATTTTTAACAACACTTATTTCTTTAGCAGCTACCCGAATATCAGCATTTTCTTGCCCCTTTTTATTAAGGAAATCAGCGATATTCTCTATTTTTTTAGTAATATCTATCTCTTCTCCTTGTAACCCTTTGGCTACTTTATAATGTAATTGACTAGCTTGTACAAGTATTTTCTGAGTTTCTTCATGCTCTTTTACTAAGTAACCCTGCTTTTGTTGCTGCACCTGATAGAGGTATTGTTTCCTTCGTGCAAATAAAAGACCTACAAAAAGAGTAAAAATAGTCCCAAAGATAATATTCCACATGGCTTCAAATGAGAATGCAGGAAACGCAGTTCCATTGATCAAAATATAGAGACTTACAGCCAGTAAGATCCCTGTAATAGCCAACATAACAAAGCTTTCCCAGTCTACCAGAATGGTAAGTAAGATTAGATGCAAAATAAATATTAGACCCAAAAGAGAGCTGTTAATATCTTGAAGTAATAAAAAAGCATTAAAAAAAGGCAAGCAATAAAAGAGAGTAATATAGTAAAAAAGGTTGTAGTATTTTTTTAAGGATTGTGGCCATTGTTTTTGTAGTAAAAGGCCTGTACATAGTACAATACCTATTATTTTTAATATTACTAAGGTAAGGTGGACATGGGGATTTGTATGTGTCATTAAACAAGGTAACATATTAAAAAATGAGATAAAAAAACCTAGCAAAAGAGGTTGTCCCCCATAACTTTGTATTTTTTTTTCAATCCAGTTCATAGGTTTACTAAACATATGATACCAAACTATTGGAGAGGAACAAAAAGAGCTACCTAGGGAGATTTTAGTTTTCTTTAAAAATACAAAGCCTTTATTTTCTCGATAGTGTAATAAGAGAAAAATAATAGTACTAGCTGCAATAGCCCATAAGCATGCAGGATAGCTAGAAGCAAAGTTAATTTCTTCAATGGGTATAGCTACCGATTCAGGTAAAAGTTTAGCGTCGAACCAGCTAGTAAAAAATAGTAAAAAACCAAAGACAGTAATAAAAGTGAAGAAAGTCATATGAAAAATATGAGAACTTCCCTTCATACCGATCATAGCAGCTAAAAAGGGAAGGGTAATGGAGGATAAAATAATAATAGAAAGAGGAAGTACATTGATGACTCTAAGCTTTAAAAAAGCGATACTTAGTATAATGGAGCATACACCTACAATGAGTGCAATTCTTCTTATTTTAGTCACAGAATGCAGGATCATTGATTGCTTTTTTCTGAAGAAATAGAGAATATCTTGGTCAATAAGAATAATCAGTGTATTCAAATAAGAATCTGCTGTTGACATTAAAATAGCCACTAAGCCAATCAAGCAAAAAGCTCTTAAATAAATATTTTGGACTATATTTTGACATATGTAAGTAAGGCTATTGTGCAAGTCAATATAAATATTTTTTTGATTAGCCGCTATTAATAAAATAAACCCTAATATCAGAATACTAAGTCGAAAAAGAGTGTAAAAAACACTAAGATTAACAAACATTGAGTTAACTTCTTTTTTACTTTTTGTCATTAACACTCGCTGTATAATAGGGGGGGCGAAGAATATGGTAGGGAAAAAGCCATAAAGGATACTACTATGTATTTGCCACACTAAAAAAGGGTGCCTCAGAAGCTGCATATTTTGGGGAAATTCCTTAATAACTTTATGAAACAAGGCTGGTATATTAGCTACATTAATCGCTGCTAAACCTAGGCTAACAATAGTTACAATTCCTACAATGACAACTATAAACTGAAGCACGTCAGTACAAGCAACAGAACGAATGCCTCCTGTAAATGTATAAAAAACAATAGCGCTTCCTGTCAAAACAATAGCTAGTGGTTCAGAAAGTCCAAAAAAAGTGGACAAATAAGCCATTCCAAGTAGCTGGCCAGCAATAACAAAAATAGAAAACAATGTAGTAATAATACCTGTCCATAAGCGAGCATAGCTACCATAGACTTTCTCCATAATATCTCCCATGGTATAGCAGTCTCTAAAGTGAACTAAGTTGGGTAAAACATAACGTCCTAATAGGACAGCAGGGATAGTAGTTCTAATAGTAGCAAATACGAAATTGATAAAACCAAGCGAATAGCTACGATAAATAGACAATATATAGGTGATTTCTATAAATGTAGCAATCAAAGTAATAGTCAGTGTTCCTATCCCTAAAGAGCGATTGCCAAGTACATAATCTGTTATTGTATTTACTTTTCTTCCGGCCCAAGCTCCAATAAACAAATTGACTAATATGAAGACAAATAAAAAAACTTGATTAACTGCTATACTATTCATGTTGACCTAATAAATAACTTATAAATATTTCTCCTAAATATATAAGTTTTTAACTAAAATAAAAATATATTT
>JBCCTJ010000036.1:0-7729 GCA_039198585.1 Bacteroidota bacterium | reverse complement strand
GTGTGTCCCCAGATGCAAAGAAAATAGCAGTATCTGCTGCATAATCTATTAGTAGCTTCACAATCGACTTATATCCCGTTTCTACAGCTGTACATAAGGGGAAAAAATAACCTTCCCCAAGATTAGGATTAGCATTATTATGAAGCAATGTGGCTACTACTTTTTTTATATCTTCTTCAGCGTCGAAATTAAAAGTATCAATAGCCACATACAAGGGAGTTTGCTGCTTTTCATTGAGCACATTGATATTCACACCTTCTGCCAATAATTGGTTTATTTTTAGGTGATCATGTTCTTCACAAGCTTTGAAAAGTGCTTTCTCCTGTTCTGTCAATGCCAAACAAGGGAAGAACAAGGAAACCATGAGTAACAAGCCTAGTTGTAAGTGTTTTTTGATCATATCGAGAGACAGTATAGTATTATATTCTTAAAAAAACAAGCTGATGAAAACAATCTTGACTTAAAGCTAGCATCCCCCTTGATCTAGCTTTGGTCTGGAAGCTCTAGGCGGAGTTTAAATTACACTCTCGCCTATTCCAAGACTTAAACAGAAGATTCAATCCTCTTTAGTAGAAGGGTTAGCAGTAGAAGTATAAGTAATTTGCTCTTGGCTCGTATAGAAAAAAGCACAACAAGCCAATATCATAGATCCGATGGTCATCAGACTAACCACTAAAGTTTGATGGTTAGGATTGGTCGATGGTGGTGTTAGCTCATGGGGCGTCAGTTTTTTCTCTTGATAGCTAGTCTGCTGCTCGATACGGATTGTGCTACCTGCTGATTGCTTGATTGGCTCATCATTGGCTGCTTCTATATTTTCTATCTTATGACTGACCTTTTCTTCTTCGCCTGGTGATGCTAGCTCACTCGACAATAATTGCGTGTGAACTCCCTTATCGTAGATAGTCGATTCTTGACTGAGATAATTATTTGTTGCCTGAAATGCTCCCTTTAGACTCCCTGTTTCTGACAGAGATTCTTCTTGTAATTTACTCTGACTAGGATTTTTTTCTTGCTCATTGTGTTGTTCGAATGTATGTACATCGGCTTGCGATAACTCTTCTTGCGGACTATGCACAACTTCACCCTGAGAGGCAGGTATATCCACTACTGCTAAAGTGGATTGGGTAAGTTGTCGACTATCGGAGATCCAGCTTTCTATTGACTTGACAGAGTCATATTGATTATATTTTAATAAAGAGTTATCCCCAGATTTAGCCATTGATACTGATTGATTGAGTAGCTCTTCATTCTCACTTGTTGGGTTTAAAAGAGGCTCTATTTGCCCTGTCTGATGCTGCTTATTTTGACTTTCTTTTCCCCTTGTTTGACTGCTGGTAGTACTACTATACTCCTCGCTTAGATTTAGTAGATGATCTCCTTCAGAAGTCGTTGATTCAGCAGCTTTTTCTTCTTCTTTCACCACCATAAATGTAGAAGGAAGAAATTGTGGTGCTTTTTCGTGCATTTCTGAAAAATTATTTATCACGCGACTCAATTTTTCCTTATCGATCACTATCTCTCTATGTTGATGAAGAGGCTTATTTTGCTCAGTCACTGGGTGATAATTGGCTCGTTCTATAGGTAAACTGGCAGACTTCACCTGGCTCTTCTTCTCACTACTTACGCCCTTGCTATTATCTTCTATGTCTGATAGCCCAGACTCATACAGATCTTTGTCACTTGGCGGATCAGCATTATTTTTCTGCTTTTTCTCTATCAGTTGTACTAGCATTTTCTTTTGCTCAGGAGGCATGGTAGTCTCTTTTTGAATCATCTCAAAAGCAGTTTGAGGGTGAGATAAACGCTTGAGATAGGGATTCGCACCATGTTGGATCAACAGAGCAGCTACTGCAACATCACTAGCTTCAAGGGCATGATGCAGTGCTGTTTCTCTACTCACCGTTTGGGCATTGAGGATGGCCCCATAGTGAATCAATAGTGTGACTAGATCTAAATGTCCACGATAGGCAGCTTGATGAAGAGGCGTAGTATCATCATTCATCTGTGCATTTACATTAGCTCTACAGTCAATCAGCAGTAGCGCTACTGCAAGCTGTCCCCAATAGGCAGCTCGATGGAGAGGAGTTTCACCCCACTTTGATCTACTATTAGCATGACCCATTTTTTCTTCAGGAAGCCAGTTCGCTACGTTAATACTATTGAAATCAGCGGCAACATGCACAAGAAGCCAATTCGCTACCTTAATACTATTGAAATCAGCGGCAACATGCAAAGGATGATACTCACTTGTATTGTCAATATATAGAGGCGCATTTTTAGCATATAGTATCTCCACAATAACTTCATTATCATTGCGTATAGCCCAATAAAGAGGCGTGTAACCCCATCGGTCTTGAATAGCAACTGAGCAACTTTTATTTAGTAAGGCTTCTACCCTCGTTAGATTATTGTGTATAGAGCATGCATGGAGAAGGCTTAGCTCTTTTTTGTAACGTTTTTTTGATTTCCACGACACTGCTTGTACCCAACAAGAACTAAAGAAGACAAGGGCAAAATATACAATAACGTTTTTCATCTCTGAATGTTATGTAATAAGATAAATTTTTTTGTCCAAACCTACAACAAGTGTAAGCCTCCTAACACGCAGTAGTGTTGCAAACAAAACTCTATATAGATTGTTGCTTACTGACTTTGTTATTTACTTGACTCGTTTGTACTAACTTTGTGGGAGCACAAAAACTACTATTATGTCAAACAAACCATCTGGATACACGGTTACAGCAGCACTTCCCTATGCAAATGGCCCCATTCATATTGGCCATCTAGCTGGAGCCTATTTACCTGCCGATATTTATGTGCGTTATTTGCGTGCTCAAAAGAAAAAAGTGCTTTTTATCTGTGGCTCTGATGAGGGAGGGGTAGCTATTACTTTGAAAGCTAATCAGGAAGGAATTTCTCCTCAAGAAGTAGTGGATCGATACCACACACAAAATGAAAACTCTTTTCAAGCTTTAGGTATTTACTTTGATGTTTTTGGGAGAACATCAGATAATTTGCATCATCAGCAAGCACAAAATTTCTTTATCAAACTATATCAGCAGGGAGCGTTGGTAAAAAAGGAAAGCAAGGAATATTATGATGAAGAAGCTAAGATGTTTTTGGCTGATCGCTACCTCCTAGGTAGCTGCCCACACTGCAGCTATGACCATGCCTATGGGGATCAATGTGAAAAATGTGGCTCTTCACTTAGTTCTCAAGAACTAAAAAATCCCCGCTCTAAGCTGAGTGGACATCAGCTCGTCAAAAAGAAAACTACTCACTGGTACTTACCACTAGATCGTTATGAACAGTGGCTACGCTCTTGGATAGCAAAACAGGGTCAGCATTGGCGTGCCAATGTCTATGGCCAATGCAAATCTTGGCTTGATCAAGGATTGCGTCCTCGTGCGATGACACGTGATCTTCCCTGGGGTGTTAAAGTACCACTCCCAGATACTGAAGGGAAGGTTCTCTACGTTTGGTTCGAAGCACCTATCGGCTACATTTCTGCTACCCAAGCATGGGCAAAACTCTATCAAGGTAAATGGCAAGAGTGGTGGCAAGATCCGCAACAGCAATTGGTGCATTTTATTGGTAAAGATAATATTGTCTTTCATGCTTTGATATTTCCTACCATGTTACACGCTCATGGAGACTACATATTACCCAGTGAAGTAGTAGCCAACGAGTTTATGAACCTAGAAGGGGAGAAAATTTCTACTTCGCGCAATCATGCTGTCTGGCTAGATGACTACCTAAAGACCTATCCTGGCAAAGAAGATGTTTTACGCTATGTGCTTTGTGCCAATGCGCCTGAATCAAAAGACAGTAACTTTACGTGGGAAGATTTTCGCAGCCGCAACAATCATGAACTAGTAGCTATTCTCGGCAATTTTATCAATCGTAGTATGGTCTTGTTGCATAAATACTTTGCGGGGAGTGTTCCTAGACCCGCAGCACTTAGAGAAGAAGAAAAAAGGAGCATAGCCCATATTGCAAGGTTGCAGCGCCAACTAGAACAAGCCCTAGATCAAAAAATGTTTCGCAAAGGACTTGAGTTATTGATGGGATTACCTAGGGCTGGCAACCAATATTTAGCAGAGACAGCTCCCTGGAAAGCTAGTCAAGAGCGATGTGCCACTATTCTTTATGTGTGTAGTCAAATTATGTATCTTATTGCCATGTGCGGTTCTCCTTTTCTTCCTTTTACGATGAAAAAATTAAGAAAAATGATGAATATAAAAGACACTGCGTGGGTTACTTCCCATCGGTTTGAATACATCAGCCCCGGACATCTGATGGAGCAACCTTCATTGCTTTTCGAAAAGATAGAGACATAAGAGCATACTTTTTCCTAAACCCCTAGTGAGGGATTCCCTACCTTAAGCTCAATGGCTGGTTCACGTTTTTCTTCCTTAGCTTCATTCTCTTCTTCTTCTTTTGCCATTGCTATCTCAATCTCACTGCTAAGCTCGCTTGCTTGGATCCTTTCTTGGTATTCATCTTCGCAAGGCTTTACTAAGCGATCTTTACATCTCCAAGCAAGTAGACAATTATAGAATAAAGAAAAGGGGTACAATATAGGAGCTAAGAGGCCCCACCTAAAGCAGCAGTGAACTACATCACAGGATCTATTTCTATACTGGCATGTATGATGCAATTTCAAGAGATCTTTGTACATCATCAGTTTTCCACTTTCTATCAAACAGCCAAATAGGCATACTCCTGAAGAGTAGAAAGAGATCATAAGAATACTCCACCAAGCTACGCCTCCCCCGCTCAAGTTATTATCTGATATCCAGAGGTACTGTGGTCGACCTCTGCGGGGATAAATAAAAATAGGAATATCTTTTTTCAATAAATCCTCTAAAGAACAATAAGCATATTCTTTGTCACATCGTATTTTTAAGATAGCATAACTCACTCTGCTACTTCCTTTTTGACTACTTACTGGATTAGATATGATAGCTTGAGTAACAATAGGATGGTTGATTGATTGATCAAAATAAACTGTATGCCCTTCTTGAGATTGCATGCTAACATAGCTTCCTTTTTGCATGATGCGACCACTAATATTAAGATCACTGGACTGACTATTACTAGCTAAGATACTTTGTGCAGTATGAATAAGGTGCCAGTGAAAAATGGTAAAAAAAGAGATCAGATACCATAGTAACTTTCTCCTTTTTGTTGTTATTATCTGAGAAAACATACCACGAAATAGTTTTATTCAATACACAAATTAGCTGAGCTTGCGTTACTATAATCAATTTTTCATGTACATTCTATACTTTTACTAGCTCATATAGGCAAAAGATAATAAAAACTTTTCAATAGGTTTGTAGCTTCTGTAAGAATACCAATTATTAATTAATACTAAGATCTTGTGGTCAAATTATTTTATTTTCCTATCTACTTTTCACGGATTACCTTATCATTGTAGCATGAAAGAGCATATTGTACAGCTACAGAAAGATATCAAGCAAAGTAAGCTAACCACATTGGAAGCAAGACAAGCCTTTAAGAATCGCTTTTTGTCCAAAGAAGGGGTTCTCCGAAGTCTCTTTATTAAGATGAAAGAGCTAGGCCCTGTAGCTAAAAAAGAGGTAGGGAAGAAGCTCAATGCATTGAAACTGCTTGCTGAGGAGCTTTATCAATCGGCAACTCCTGACTATGAGCGATCTACGCATGTAGAAAAAGAAGGTACTTATCAAGACTTTTCTCTCCCAGTTGCTTATAAACGCCCTGGCAGTTTACATCCTATTACCATAATACAAAATAAAATAACAGCAATTTTAGAAAAAATAGGCTTTGTACTAGCTGAAGGGCCTGAAATTGAAGATGAGCACCATAACTTCACTGCTCTCAATATTCCTGAAAATCACCCTGCAAGGAATATGCAAGATACTTTTTTTATTGAGAAAGGAGAAAATATGGCTATGAGAACACACACTTCTTCTGTTCAAGTGCGTGTTCTAGAAAAAGGAGAATTGCCAGTACGTATTGTCTCTACAGGACGGGTATTTCGTAATGAAACCATCTCAGCAAGATCCCATTATGTTTTTCATCAGATAGAGGGACTCTATGTCAACCAAGATGTGAGCTTTATAGATCTTAAAGAAACACTTTACTACTTGGTTCATTCCCTTTTTGGGGAAGATATAGACCTTCGTTTTCGTCCCTCCTTTTTCCCTTTCACAGAACCTAGTGCAGAAGTAGATGTGCAGTGCCTGCTTTGTAGAGGATCAGGCTGTCATGTGTGTAAAAAAAGTGGATGGCTAGAGATAGGAGGAGCAGGCATGGTAGATCCTAATGTCTTAATAACTTGTGCTATTAATCCTAATCAGTATACAGGCTATGCTTTTGGAATAGGTATCGAGCGACTTGCCATGCTTATCTACCAAATTCCTGACATACGCCTTTTTACAGAAAATGATACTCGCTTCTTATCTCAGTTTCAAGGTATTTGGTAACTTCCTTAGCGTGTATTACGCTGATAAAAATGGTGAATAAAGCAAAAATATTATTTTTCACAATGATTTTTTTTCTGATGTCTGACTCAGTTATGTTTTTGTTGTTAGCGTAAACAAAAAAAGTAAAACATAATTGTCTTATGAAAAATACTTATCTTATAACCTTTTATAACACCAAGTGAATCATAATCGTAGAGATAAAACGTTACTTATTGCGTTTAATATTTTTGTTTTGATCGGAGCATTGTCACTAATCACTCATGCTTTCTCCGTAGAGGTAGTTTTTCCTGGCAATCATAAAGATAGTTTTCAACTAGCCCAAAATCCTACGATTAGAGACCTGCAAGAAGCAATCGCTCGAAAATATCATATTCTTTACTATAACCAATCCTTTTTATACAAAGGGACAAAGCTTGCTACTTACAATGCTTTAAGTAATTATAACATTAAAGAAAATGAGCAGCTTTTTTTATGTAAAGAGTCAATAAAAAATACAGCAACTATTTTCATTTATATCCTTCCTGACGGGGGTAAGATAAAGATCAATATAGGGTTTGAAAATAGAGAAGATATTACTACAGAAAGTATTGTTCAAGAGGCTTTATGGCAACTAAAACAAAAGAAATTTGTAAGATATGGTAGTATGATTGGGAAAAATTATCAACTTTATGATTCACCTAAAAGTATTTTACCAATCACAAGACTAGAATTGGTGAAAAAATTTCGCTACTGGAATCCAGTATTCTATTTGAAAAATAGGTTAGCAACCATTACAGAAGTTGATGAAGAAGCATATAATAGCGATGATAATGGTGATATCAATCCCAATGAAGAGCCACTACGTCAAGAGTTAGATCAAGAAAATCCTAATTTTGCTGATCAGGCAGGTGTGCGAATGTCAGAAAATTTTGAGTTCACTGATCAGGAAAATGCACGAATACTAGAAGATAGTCAAGTAAAGCATGATGAGAGTCAAGCAAACAACAATCGTACTAGAGAAGCGCTCCAATTATTAATGTGGGGCGCAATAGTCATAATAGGATCTTATCTGCTCATCGGTAGTATTCTTAAGCTGATCAAAAAAATGAAGAGAAAATCTCATACAAAAAATCATGGGTTAAATCATTTAATTGTGTCAAAGTAAAAAAACAATTTTACACTTTTAAATTTTTTAATCATGAATAAACAACAAAAAGAAATAAATCAAGTAACCTGGGAAGGTATAAAGCAACAAGCTGTAGAACGTCTATTAG
>JBCCTJ010000035.1:0-8030 GCA_039198585.1 Bacteroidota bacterium | reverse complement strand
GTAGTTTTGCTAAGTATTGATTTTGATTGAATGCATGCATGAAAGTCATCTAGAATTGGTCATGGTAAGCTCTTTACAAATAAATGGTTATGAATAGACCCCTAAAATACTACTTTAGTTAGAATTAATGCCATCGTATGCTGTTAATCCTCTATTTTCACTAGGTTGAGGGAGGGAAAAAACTACAAAATAGAGTACCTAGCAACTCTTACTTTGGATAGTGGGGTGGTTCTCAAAAGAGTAGAGGGTGAGGGATTCGAACCCCCGGTACCGTTAAGTACGTCAGTTTTCAAGACTGGTGCATTAAACCGCTCTGCCAACCCTCTTGCTAGCTTCAACTTCAATGATTTTTTTTGAATTGAAATAATAAATTTCGCAAATGTATATACTTTCTATCAATTTTCTCAAATAAATAGCATGACATTACTTTTTTGATAAGCTTTTTATCAGCTTGATAGTCAATGGCAATGTAGCCTAATCCTGCTACACCACGTTTTTGCACGCATTTGCCCAAGTGATATACACCCTGTGTCGTAATGTGGTGTTTTTTGCGTTTGGTTAGCTCAATTTTTATTTTGCAGTGAAGCGCAATAGTACCCACTACCCTCCCTGCTAGTAGGCTAGTTGATAGCTTCACTATTGGCGCAAAAGCTAGCTTTTTCACTCAATTTCAAGGGGCCATGGCTGGTAATGAAGAGTGTACCGCCGCACGGAGCACCAGATTTTGTTTCGGTTTTAGCATCACAAATGAATCCACCTCCACTACCAAGTGGAGGTTCGGCATGAGCCTGCACCAGGCCCCCATATGTTTTTCCGGGTTTGGTAATTTGTTGTTGCTGACTTTTGATCGTTAATTTTCCATTTTTCACTCTTATTCTTTTTGTTACCCTTGAGTTCTCTCTCTTCCCTCGAGAAAGCAACCTTCACTTACTGCTTTTCATCATTGTCGTCTTTGTTGTTTTGTGTCATTGGCGTCAGAAATTTTTCTACTGGACTTGAAATGAGCGTAGTATGAGAGCTTGGTATAACAGGATGAGGTAGACCCAAAAATGCGTAAATATAGTAGTAAAGAGATGGAGCTTTCCAGCTTTTCTCTCTTTGTCCCGATCATCAATGAGGTCATTAGCTGCTTTGAAAAGTACATAGAGGCTTAACCTCTGTACTACGAAAGGATATTGGGCTCCAGCGGCTTGGGCATCCCTAGTCGAACGTGCGGATGCATGACTATCTCTATATTGCTGACTAGTTAAGATTCATAGGGATTAAGGAAGGCCAAATTGATATGATGAATATCATCGTTTCCACTATCATGATTGCGCGCTACTTCGTGGAGTAACGCGGTATAAGCCGCTATTTGGGATGATGTATGGTGGGGTGAGGAGCTTATGAAAGAGATATAAGGAGGGGAATTAGATGGGATGTATTTTGACAAAATCAGCAGCGTGTGAAAAAATATTTAGGGGTCCTTCTTAAAGCACTTCATCTTTGTGCATGTTTCTTTGCTATAACTATTAGCTGGTTGTAAATTAGTGTAAAGAACATCACAATAAATAACCTGACAATAAGCCGCTAGCGATCTATTTTCTCATTTTTTTCGTATGCCATGGAAGCTTGAGGCTACATTGTTAATAGTATCTTTACTCATGGATTCTCCAAAAAAATTTTCCATGATACCTGCTATGCCATGTGTAGATAATTCTCTTTGATACAATAGAGCGCATAGTTGATAAAAGAGGGATAGTCGATGAGAGTACTAATCCTAACCATCAATATATTTAGCAATATTGGTACGATATCAAAAAATTTTTATTGATTTGTGGCAAGTAAACGTTTCAACAGACGACAACATGCTATCTATGATTATCTTACAAAGCACTATACCCAAAAGATGTGCTCATGCATATGCTTTGTTGACTATAGAGGTTATCACTTGCTTCTTATTGTTTAATCTCTTTCATGAATAAAAAAAAGAGAGAATTTAGCCATAAAATAAGACAAAAACGTCTTGGAAAAGCAACGTATACTCTTTTTGACTTTTTTGGAGCAAATCGCTCTTTTTTACTGATTGTTGTTGCCTTGGTTATCATCGCAGGTATTATCCATCCCTACACATCCTTTGCTATGACATTTGGATTTATACTAAGCAGCTATGGTGTGATCGCTAATGATAGTATTCAAACATTAGGTCTTTTTATCACAGCAAATATTCATAGAAGACCCACGTGGCTTATGTGGTTTTTTATTAGTTTTATATTTATCATCACTGCTTTAGGGAGCTGGTTGCTATACCATGGTGATGTTAGTTACAATAGGCTGGCAGTTCAGGGTCTTATTGAAACCCCCTCTCAGATTAGCTTTCTTCAGCTTGTAGGACCTATTCTCATATTGGTACTTACGCGCATGAGGATTCCTGTTTCTACCACTTTTTTCTTACTCAATGCATTTTCTTCACATCCTAGCTCTTTAGGTAATATGGTTATAAAAAGCATATTGGGATATTCTATTAGCTTTACAGCAGCTTTTGTAGGATGGTTTACATTAATTAAGCTAGAGTGTCTCAATTTTCAGAAAAAGCCAAGCAAGCTGTGGCTCCCTCTTCACTGGATAACAATCGGACTTCTTTGGATGGCTTGGCTCATGCAAGATACATCCAATATGGTGGTATTCTTGCCAAGAAAAATGAGCCTATACCTATTTTTAGCTTTTATTACTTTTATTTGTTTTTTGCTAGGAGTCCTTTTTTACAGTCGAGGGGGACGCATACAAGATATTGTTGATAAAAAAACGGGTGTGACAGATATACGAGCAGCTACTATCATTACCTTTTTTTATATGGGTATTCTCTTCTTATTCACTTTTGTCAATCATGTCCCAATGAGCACAACTTTTGTTTTCATCGGCCTTTTAGGAGGCAGAGAGCTAGCCAAAGGTATTACACAAGAAAATTGGAAAAATAAAATATTTAAAACTATTTTTTTAATACGACGTGATCTGCAATATGCTTTTATAGGCCTTTTCATAGCGATCATGCTTACTCTTCTGGTCAATCCTACCCTTCGTATAGCCATTAATAGCTACATAAAAAATATTTTTCTTAGATAAGCTATTTTTGAGGTATTAGAAAAAAATAACTAAATTTGTGCGATTATAAGGGTTCTTAGCTCAGTTGGTTTAGAGTACCTGTCTTACAAACAGGGGGTCGCAGGTTCGAATCCTGCAGAGCCCACCAAAATTTGAGTACTATGGCTATTACACGATTAAAAAGGAAAAACAAAAGAAATAAACTTAAAAGTACGTTTCGTAAAAACTACTTGAAGCATCTAGGTGAAAAAATAATCAAAAAAAAAGAAGTAGCTATGAATACCATTACTGTCTAGGTACTGATAACCGCTTGATAAGGAAACCTATATCATTACTTTTTCATGTTTATTGATGCTCCTCTTACCTTAGTTATGGGATTTAGTATCCTCAAAACAGTGGGTACGCTTTTAATTTTTAGGAAGCCTATTATGCAGCAAGTCGATCTTTATTTCAAGCTGCGCATAGAAGACAAACTACTTAGAAAAGAAAAGGAAGGATTTAACTACTATGTAAGAGGAGAGTATGAAAAAGCTATCCTCAGTTACCAAGAAGTTTTAGCCGTTAGAAAAAAAAATCCTGAACAGCAGTATGTTGATATCGCATCTCTTCTAGCTTCACTAGGAAGAGTTTACAGTGATCAAAATAATTTTAGAAAAGCAAAGGAAGCTTATGCTGAAGCGCTTAGTATAGCTAAAAAAAGAATAGAAAAAAATGCTACCTTTGTCAAAAATATAGAAAAGACTATTATTCATATATCCTCTATACAGCAAATTGAAAGAAGACATAGGTAAGTCTCAATGCTTAAACTAACAGCTATGCTTTCATCAAAAAAAAGCTATAGGCTTTGGGGAATTATTGTATTCACTAACTACCCTTTGATATGATTACAACCATTACGCTTAATCAAATAGCACTAGCTCTTTTTTTGCTGATTAATATGATAATAGGCTTTCGTGCGAGTCGCCATATCAAGAGTATGCGTGACTATGCTGTAGCCAACCAATCACTAGGTACAGGGGTGCTAGTGATGACCCTTTTCGCTACTTTGCTTGATGCTGGCAATATAGGGATTAGGAGGGGGTACAGTGTTGGGCTGATTAGTTTCTTAAGTTCTGTGCTGATGGGGATGACAGCGCTGGTCTTGGGTTGGTTCGTTTTTCTTAGGCTTACAGCCTTTAAAAATAAGTATACGCTTTCGGAGTTGATGGATGAGTTTTATGGCCGAGGTGCTCGTAATATGACTGTGCTTGTTTCCACTATATTTTGTTTATTAGCGATCTTAAGTCAGCTCAAAGCATTAGGTCAGCTAAGTTGGTTGTTAGGGATGATTCCTAAGCAATTTATTGGCTTGATTGGACTCCTTGTTACCCTCTATACCTGCCTAGGAGGAGTGCGGTCGGTAGCGGCTACTGATGTTTTTCAGTTTGTAATAGTCGCAGTAGGTATCCTAATCGGCGCTTTTACGGTAATCTATGCAGCTGGCGGGGTAACCCATATTTTGAATCATGTTCCAGAAAATAAGCATTTAACTGATTTTTGGTCGTATCCTAATTATTTCAGAAGAAAATTCGTGGCCGATTTTTTTTGGAATGTTTTTCCTACGATGTTGATAGCGCCTCCTATTATTCAGCGTGTTTTGATGACAGATAAGAAAGAGAGTGTACGTAACATGTTTCTCCCTTTTGCGGTATTGTACCCCCTTTTTCGTCTGATGATGGTAATAGTAGCTTTTACTTTGTGGAGCTTTCATGGCACAACCCCCATTGCTGGTATTACCTTAGGCAAAGTTATTACCCTTCTCTTTACCCATCCCTTGACCCATACCCTCTTTTTTATTGCAATTTGTGCCTTAATTATTTCTACGATTGACTCCTTTATCAATGCGCTCGCTATCATGTGGACACGTGATATTATGGTACCATGGCTGGCTCAAAGAGACAAAAAAGTGAATCAACTCACTTGGACAAAAATTATCTCTTGCTCACTAGGTCTCTTTGCTACACTGCTGGCTATGTATGCACCTGGTAGCATTTTTGATTTACGGGGCTATTCATTGATTCTTTTTTCTACTATTTCGGTTCCTTTTTTGATGAGTGCCTTAGGGTTGAAAAGCTCTGTTCGCTCCTTTTGGGGCAATCTATTTGCTTTTTGGATAGTCTTTTTCTTCACTTTTTTTTTGCTAAAAGCGAATTATTTACAAATGTTTTTAGATCTGTTTGGGTCTAAAAATTCAGCAATTTCAAGTTCTACATTTCTACAGACGCGTGTTCCTTGGGTATTGGGTATTACCGCTAGTACCTTCCTGTTTTTCCTGATGCACTATATGGAGCATGGTCGCTTTATTTTTGTCACGCGGGAGAGTAAACACTGGATGCACTGGAAGAGCTATCAGTTTCAGTGGGACTTTAGCTGGCTGCAGCAGCCAGCAACGTGGGCCAACCAAAAAATAGCAGAGCAAGGATGGAGTAGCCCCGGTCTATTCTCATTTTTCATGTTCCTGGTCTACATGATGCCCTACTTGCCATCGTCTGGGGATACAATGAGTACTTACATGATTTTTGGGATTAAGGCGATTGGTATCATCTTCATTACTTTGCTGATTACCAAGAGTATATGGCCTACTGCTTGGCTTGATTATTTCAATCTTTTTTATTATCTCACGATCCTCTATTGCGTGCCTTTTTCAGTCAATCTGCTTGTACTTCATGATCCGCAAGAGCTTTTTAGTTTGGTAGCCTTGATGATGAGCTTTCTATTACTTTCTAGCCTGCTAGACTATCGTACATTGCTTCTAGCTGAGATACTAGGTACGTTACTTGCTTTGGTAGCTCATAAGGTGCTGTTTGGCTCCTTGGTTGGACCTATCCTACTAGCTCGTCAAGGTATCTTAGCAGTGGCTCTTGTTTTTGTCATCTTAGTGGTTCTTTTCTTCTTGCGCCAACAGGAAGATAGTAGACGTCAGACCTTTCATCAGCTATTCCAGCATGGCCAAGAAAGGCAGCAAGCAGCAGAAGTCTATCAGAACAACTACATCCAGCTTACCAATGCCCTCCATAAGGATAGCACGATGATGCGGGCTATGCGAGAGGCTATTCAGTTGGCTCGCGAAGATAGTGATGTAAAGAGTCAGGTGAATAAAATAGAAGAAGCAATTACCTACTTTCAAAGTATAGCCAATGAGGCTCAAGGATGGTTGCCGATACAAATTTATACTGTATCTATGCAAGACTTCCTGAAAAGAATCAGCCAGAGAAGCACGTTGCTAGGGATTCTCCGTGAGGAAAAACTGCTACTCCATAATCAGACAAAAATCACGCACATTACAGGCGATATTGACTATCTAGTGCGGATGGTTGTGAATAGTATATTGTCTATTTTGAGTAATGAAGAGCCAAGTCACCCTATGCGGATGGTGCTAGAAGAAACGGTAATAGACTATGGTCTGCCAAAAGATAAAACGATAGCTCCTGTCCCCTCTTTGCGTATTACGATAACAGCTGCTCAGGTTATTCCTCCCATCAAGGATACCTACCTACTTGGCGAACCACCTTACTGGTCATTGGATGCACAAAATAGCGGTCTAGAAGAGAATATGAGAATAGCGCTAGCGCACTATGGTACGGCCTACTTCAGCAAACAAGGAAATAGGTCAGTGCAAGAGTACATCATCCCCTTAGACCTCACTGTTTTTCGTCCTAAGATGAAATGGTTTGTCAATGAAGATATCAGCCAAAAGACACAGCTAAATAGTCCCGCTGAGCAAAAATTGTTAGAGGCCCTGACTAAAAAAAATATAGAGAAGATGGAGCTGATCAAAGAGGCATTGCGCATTGCTAAACATTACCATGGTCAAATCAAGAGAAAATCAGGAGAAGCCTACTATACGCACCCTATTGAAGTAGCAACTATCTTGCTTCAGTATACGCGCGATCCTCTGGTTATCATCGCTGCCATCTTGCATGATACGGTGGAAGATACTGAGTATACACTGCACCAAATCAAGGCTACCTTTGGAGGGCGTGTAGCAGCTATCGTAGATGATGTAACACATGGCTACAATAAAAAGGGACGTCGTATTAAGCTGAATAAGGCGCAAAACCTAGCCAACCTACTCGCTAAGGGGAATCAAGATGCACAGCTAGTCAAGCTCGCAGACCGCCTGCATAATATGCGTACGGTAGGCGTGAAAAAACCTGAAAAGCGTAACCAGATAGCTGAGGAGACTTTGCTCTTCTTTATCCCTCTAGCGCAGCAGCTCAAGCTCCCTGATCTTGAAAAAGAACTGCGTGATCTTGCCACTCATCATCTTTAGGTGACTCATCCCTCCATGCTCTGAAGGACGGGCTCTTTCACGGAGAAATGGATGAAAAGGCTACCTCCATCTTAATTACGAAACAAGTGGCAAATAATATTAGTCTATTTTGCACTTTTTCACTAAATTGGGTAAAAATCGCGCAAAAAAGTACTATCATGATTGCTACAATAAACACAAAAAAAAGAGGTTGGTTGACTGGTTTATTGATTCTTATCGGCTGTACAGCAGCCCAATCCTTCATAGGTTCTCAAGCTTTTCATCTCCCTACTCATGCCTATTCTCATCAAGCTGGCTATACAAATTATCAATACGGTAATCAGTACCCTCGTCAGTCTTACCAATCTAAAAAACAGTATTGGATCAAAATAGTCATATCGGTCATACTTTTTGCTCTCTTATCAGGTATTTTTTACTACTTATATAAAACAGAGAAACTGGCTACTGTTTTAGAGGATATTGCCATCGGCGTTGGCGTTAATGTATTGGCACAATTTCTCTTTCGGTTATTATGGTGAGTCTAACTTATCGTTAGAATTTTCGTGGAAAAGGGATTGTTTGATTACTTAGTTAGCTAAGCAATGGTCAGCTAAAGATGGTTAAGAATTAAAGGAGTCAATAAGTCGCTAGTCTCAAT
>JBCCTJ010000034.1:0-8261 GCA_039198585.1 Bacteroidota bacterium | reverse complement strand
GAAGATAACTGGGAAAAGCTTAGTACTTATTTTGCCTATACCGCACCCATTAGGAAGCTTATTTATACGACCAATCCAATAGAAGGCTACCATCGACAGCTCAGAAAAGTGACCAAAAATAAAGGGGCTTTTTCAAACGAGGGTTAAATCATTTAATTGTGTGAAAGTAAAAAAACAATTTTACACTTTTAAATTTTTTAATCCGTTTTTCATACTAATAATGATTGGATGTATTATTCTTGTCCCATGTTTTTACTAGGCTTTGTCTGAATTGGTTCAAGGCGTTTGCTTGCATTTTTTCTAAGGTGTGTTTGTTCCTAATATCTAAGGTTAAATGTTAATTAATCAGATCCTCCTTAGAAAGAATTGAAATTACACTCCCGAATCAGAAAGGGAGATATTGCGCATCTTCTCTCTGTTGGGTATTTCTGGCCTTACTTCAGTAAGTGGAACTACACTTTCCACTGACATGCTGCAGTAAATAGCTTCACTATGCATATGTAGATGGTTAGTTGTTAATATTTTACCTTGTGTTATACATTGGTTGAATATAGAAATTTCTTCATGAATAAAATACCATAGCCCTCTTTCTTTGTCATATATTTTGACAGTTCTATCCAAGGAACTGTTTCTTTTGAACGTATTATTTTCCCATAGTAAAAAAATTGTATATTGCCGCACGTTGTATTTGTTGTGTAAGACTTGCGCATGTTCGCAAACCTTACTGCAATACGCCCTGAAGCAACCTTATTTCAGGGCGTTTTTTTCGCGGGAGTGTTATAAGTAAGGCGGTTTTTTCTCCTTCGAAGAAATAAAATGTCTGAACAATCAAAGTCAAAGAAAAATCGATTTTTTAATGAATGTAGCTGTAGCACTCCTATAAAGCAACCTATGCCAGTTATACGATCGTTTTCTAAGCCACTTTTCTAAGGAGCAGCGCAGCAGTTATCCGGTGGCCTATTTTCACGGCATTAGCTGTATGTATTCCAAAAAATATCTAAAGTCTTTTTTCTATATTTGCATTGATTCTTTTAAGAGAATAGTACTCTTCTTCATTTCCCAAGCTCTCTTTCAAGAAGCTGGCTCTTTTTTTTTCTTAAAGTACTTTTTACCTGCTTTCGTTTTTTCTCATTTTTCCCTGCTACCCCTTTTCGTACAAAGTCAGTTTTGATCTCTTCGGTATCTGCCAAGTTTCTTATTCGAATGTATAGCACCTGTCCGACCTTTTTGATCTTCATGTCGGTAAGCTTCTGTGATTGGTATATGCTATTCTTAAGCTATGATGTTCCTTCATTAAAAGCGTCAGAGTTAAGACGCTGAATAAAATTGACTCCATCCACTTGAGTTTTGTTGACTTTTGTGTCGAACTCTACTTTTTTGACTTCTTTCCCTCTCACAATAGGTTGCAAATAATGTTTAAAAAGAGAAACAATCCTATTCCTTGGTAGTATTTATGTAGTAAAAATTTGCTCTTGCTTTTCGAGCGCTTTTTTAATGACTATACGCTACTTTTGGTAGGTTTCCTTGTCTTCAAATTCCTACTGAGCTTCCATATCACTATTGTATGATATCTGAATGTTCTCTCAGTATGCTAAGAAATTTATCATTTTGCACTTGTTTAGCTAGCTCAATAGTATTATGATTAACTTATCTATTTTTTGGTTGATTAGCTCTTTGGGCTTTTTCTTAATAATGATACTTGCTAAATCGATTTTTGCTTTTTTTTACTACCTATTTATGTTATTGATGATGCCTGGTTCGGCATTACGGATGATTAGCACAAAAGTTTGGGCGGTTACTATTGATTTTTCGTGAGCTGGAATGATCTTAGCTAATTTGAAATGCTTCCCAGAAATCAGTAATTCTAGCTGATTCCAGTATATATTACCCACGTTTCCATTAATAATATTTGCTTCATAATAGTAGATAATCGCAGCTTGATCACTGCTTGTGTTGCTTCTTGATTTGGATATTTCTAAGGCTCAAGTATACTAAAGTGGGAAGGATAGTTGGGATTAAAAGTGGGGTGCGTTGTTTGATGAGGCTTATCTCTTTTCTCTAGTGTTGGACTAATTGGACCGTGTTCTTGTACTGCTTT
The DNA here is from genome assembly GCA_039198585.1 of Bacteroidota bacterium. Taxonomy (GTDB): domain Bacteria; phylum Bacteroidota; class Bacteroidia; order Cytophagales; family Amoebophilaceae; genus JBCCTJ01. Next base: position 6,163 of record JBCCTJ010000034.1, on the reverse strand, counting down.
TTCTTGACTGGTTTCAGTTCTATCATAGAGGTTGCTGCCATGAACAGTAGGACCCTAATTATTAGTTGCCTGCACTCGAAGAATGATAAAGACTAAGGTCAGCATGAATAATAGTATAGAGCTAATACGATATATGACTATATCTTTTTTGTTCAGTAAACTTTTAGCTACAAGCAATTTGCTATGATTTTTTGTATGTTCTTCTGATCTGTTATTCTTTGAGGTGTGCTTATGATACGCACGAGCTTGGCAAGAGTATTGAACACCTCGTATTGTCCATGCTAGAAAAGCTTTAATGTGTGATTGGTGCATCAAGTAATATTGATGCTACTCATTTGTTCGGATAACTTTTGTACTATTGTGATATGATAATAATAACTAATCATGGCGATCAAACGGATGGCCAAGCTATTCATAAAATTTTTTCTGCCAACCTATTGCTCTGGGCTATCTAATACCTCTTTATTTTTTTTCAGCTTTTCATTCTTACTTATATTGATAGTTGACTACCATGTTCATTAACCAATCTCAGACAGTGATCACATGAAAAAAAATAGTTTACTATACGGCTTTTCTGTATTTGCTATGTTTTTTGGTTCTGGCAACTTAGTGTATCCTATTCAGGTTGGCCTTCACACACTTCAAAACTGGCACTGGGGCTATGTAGGATTTTTTTGTACAGGTATCTTGCTCCCTTTTTTGGGCTGCTATGTAATCATGCTTCATGGGGGCAACTATTTTCAGTTTTTTGGAGAAGCAGGCAAAGTTGCTGAAGCTGGCATTCCCCTGGTTGCATTATCTTTGATTGGCTCTTTTGGTATCATTCCTAGGTGTATTACAGTAGCTTATGGTGGAATGGCTGCCCTCTTTCCTGCTTGTCCTCTTTGGCTGTTTAGTCTTCTTTTTTGTATGGCTTGCTTTTTTTTATGCTGGGAGGAAAAGTGGATGTTTCAAATATTAGGTAACTTGTTGACCCCTTTGTTACTTTTCTTGATTGTATTACTCCTCATATTTGGCTTATGTCATCAGAAGGAGAGCTTGGCTAGGGAAGTAGTCCCTTTGGGCACATCACTGCAGGTTGGCTTTACAGAGGGATACAATACGATGGACTTAATAGGTGCATTTTTTATTACTGCACTCGTAGCGAAAGAAATAGGTTTAACTTCCCCTGACCTTGATCAAAAAGGGAAAATCAGGTATGTTATGACTGCTACTGCAGTTGGCATCACACTACTCGCATGTGTTTATTTCGGGCTTGTTTACTTAGGAGCTACCTATGGGTCTTGGGTGAATTTTAGCAGTCCGGAGCGTATTTTACCCAATATAGCACAGGGTGTTCTGGGTGTTTGGGGGGCTACTGTGATAGCTATGATTGTTCTCTTATCCTGCCTGACTACAGCAGTGGCGATGAATAAAATGTACAGTGAGTATCTTGCGACTATTTTACCTACTGGAACAATACACTACCCGATCGTTCTTTTGATTGTGACTTTGGTAGCCTACTTCATATCATGTTTTAACTTTGTCGGTATTGCCCGATTTTTGACACCTATATTGCAAGTTTGTTATCCTGCCCTGATCGTGCTGGCCATCTTATCAACTGCTCTTAAGCAACGCAAGCTGTTTAAAGCTATTATTTTTTATGGAATTGTGATTCTATGTACTGTCTGGCAGGTTTATCAAAAATGGTGTTAAAAAAGTTACTAAATTTATCGATGAGAGAAAGGGATTAACTTTATTTGTGGCTATTTTTTTACTGCTGAAACTCCGTAAGTATTGAGGGGCAATCGAGAGAATACAAAACTATTTCAATCATTCAAAAATAGCTGTATAGATGACTCTATTAACATTTTTCTAGATAGGAATAATTGAGCAAAACTGTAAAAATATTCGAAAATAAAAAAGTACCAAAAGGTTAGATGAGAATTTTATCTCTTTTTTTGATATATGGATATGTAAATAAGTCTTTCTATATGACTCATATGAAATGTTTTTGCGTAACAACGTCTCTATTTCTTCGAATCTAGAAATAGAGACACAATAATCACAGGTATATGCTACTTCTACTAGTCACATTCAACATATCTGACGGTTAGCTACACCTTTGTGCGAGCCCCTCAGGGAGAAGCATCTTTGTATTCCTATGTATTTCTGGCTTTTCTTAGTAAAGCCTACTTCAAACGTATATTTGCAATTGAACTTATCCCTAGGATTGTTCCTAGCAATTCTTTTATTCATTACTTGTGTATACTCCTGCAACTCAAAAGTAATAGGGTCATGTGGTGTATTAAAATCAGCCCAAATACTGATTGTTGATAAAGCGTTTCTTATTTCTTGACTTAATGATTTAGAACACCAAATATCTAATAGAGCAATTATTTTGAATAGGTTGGTTACCGTGGCTTATTATACTATTTTTTCTGAAATAGACTTTTTTTGTTTCTTTAGTCATAACGATAACAACCATGGGAATATTTTACGTGACTTCTGGTTTGGTTGTATAGAGATGCCATGGATTTTTGATAATGCGACTTTCTTGCAAGTTATATTCTAAATAATCGATGAATTCTCCATTGGGAATGTATGAATCTTTCTTTTTTGAAATTTTCTTAGAGAAATAGTAATTGCTGAGTTACTTTTTTCTTTTTTGATCAATGGAATATCCGCTTTTGCCTTTTTTTTCTTCTATTGTACTGATATCATTATCAAGACTATTTCTTGCATCTTCTATCTGATACTTCTTTTGCTGCTTTTACTTGCTCTTTTTGATAAGCTAAGATGAAAGTAGGTACCCCACATATCCCTTGACTTGATGGCTATTTCAGACTCTTCTAAGAAAAAAATCATAATCTTTAATGTCAACTTTCTTAGAAGCTGTGAGCTGCCCGCAGCTAATCACATGGATTAGTGCGACCCAAAGAGTAGCAAATTTAGTAGATATACTTTTTTTGCTCGTAATTGATTGATTTGAAAAATAAAAAGAGAAGGGTCCAACCATGTACCTTCTTTTTTCTTAATTTAGTCATTTTGTCTGGGGAAAATCTAGAATTCATAATAGAATAGAAAGCTATGATCGATGGGTGTCTTACAAAATTTCAAATTGGTACAGAAAATGATTCAAAAGCCATCAGCTGATTAACAAACGCTTAAGAAAAAAGGTCTTTGAGGCAACCTTGATGTATTTTAACTTAGCGGATCAGAGTCTTGTTATAATACCTGCTCCGCAATCCTCACTACCATTGTTTATAGGCTTATTTGTCTAGTTTGGGACAAATTTTTACTTGTAAATCTAAAGAATATCGCATCAGTTCATTGCAATAATTCAGAAAATATTTGGATTATTTGAAAGAAATATTATTATTGCGTCTTGCTTCATCAAAATAAAGAAAAAAGCAAAGAACTTTGACATATCGTAAGAGTAAAAGAAGTCTTGATTCTTTTTAATCAAGACGAGCTTCTAACAAAAATATTTTACTAAATGTAAAAATTTAGTAAGAACTACAAGAACACAAAGGAAATAATGTAAGAGCGTATGGGGAATGCCTTGGCTCTCAGAGGCGATGAAGGACGTGGCAAGCTGCGATAAGCCGTGGGAATTGGTTAACTCGATTTAATCCGCGGATTTCCGAATGGGGTAACCCACTTTAGTGAAGCTAAAGTATTCCTGCTAGTCAGGAAAGCAAACCCAGTGAACTGAAACATCTAAGTAACTGGAGGAAGAGAAAACAATAGTGATTTCGTAAGTAGTGGCGAGCGAACACGAAAAAGCCCAAACCAAATTTGTTTCGGCAAATTTGGGGTTGTAGGACTTGCATAACGTGTACTTATCTAATTTAAACTACCTGGAAAGGTAGGCCGTAGAAGGTGAAAGCCCTGTAAAAGTAAAAATAAGTAGATAGCAAGTATCCTGAGTAGGTCGAAGCCGGTAAAACTTTGACTGAATCTACCAGCACCATCTGGTAAGGCTAAATACTACTGAGAGACCGATAGTGAACTAGTACCGTGAGGGAAAGGTGAAAAGAACCCTGAATAAGGGAGTGAAATAGACCTGAAACCATGCGCTTACAAGCGGTCGGAGCCCTTAGTAATAAGGGTGACGGCGTGCCTTTTGCATAATGAGCCTACGAGTTAGTCTTTTCTGGCAAGGTTAATCCTCTTGAGGGGAGTAGCCGAAGCGAAAGCGAGTCTTAACAGGGCGTTTTAGTCAGGGGAGCTAGACGCGAAACTTAGTGATCTACCCATGGCCAGGCTGAAGCTTTGGTAAAACAAAGTGGAGGGCCGCACCAGTAGACGTTGAAAAGTCTTTGGATGAGCTGTGGGTAGGGGTGAAAAGCCAATCGAACTAAGAGATAGCTCGTACACTCCGAAATGCTTTTAGGAGCAGCCTCATAATATAGACTAGCAGAGGTAGAGCTACCGATAGGATGCGGGGGAGTCAAATCCTACCTCATCCAGACGAACTCCGAATGCTGTTAGTTGTTTTATGGGAGTGAGGGCTAGGGTGCTAAGGTCCTAGTCCGAAAGGGAAACAACCCAGATCAACCGCTAAGGTCCCAAAATGTAAACTAAGTTGAACTAAGGAAGTTCAATTGCTCAGACAGCCAGGATGTTGGCTTGGAAGCAGCCATCATTTAAAGAGTGCGTAACAGCTCACTGGTCGAGCGATAGAGCGCCAATAATAAACGGGCATAAAGTTTACTACCGAAGCGATGACTTTGAATAAGTTATTATTCAAGGGGTAGGAGTGCATTCTAATAGAGTTGAAGTTATTTAGTAATAAATAATGGATTTATTAGAAAAGAAAATGTAGGCATGAGTAACGATAATAATGGTGAAAAACCATTACACCGAAAGACTAAGGTTTCCACGGCTATGCTAATCATCCGTGGGTTAGTCGGGTCCTAAGTTGTAGCCGACAGGTGAAAACGATGGAAAATCAGTTAATATTCTGATACTAGCTAATTATAGAGAAGGGGGGACAAAGAAGTGAAAGGTCTGCCTCGTGATGGAATACGAGGTTAAAGCGTGTAGGTATAGGTCTGAGAGGCAAATCCTTCGGACCTGCCGAACGTAATAGTACTCCAATCCTTAGGGAAAGGAGATAATGACCCTAATCTTGCTTTCAAGAAAAGCCTCTAATCGTTATAACTAATTAGCTATCCGTACCGCAAACCGACACAGGTAGTTGAGGAGAGAATCCTAAGGTGTTCGAGTAAGTCGTGGCTAAGGAACTAGGCAAATTAGCCCTGTAACTTTGGGATAAAGGGTGCCTACTTTACTATTTTCGGATAGTAAAGAGGTCGCAGTGAAATGGTCCAGGCGACTGTTTAACAAAAACACATGGCTTTGCAAAATCGAAAGATAAAGTATAAGGCCTGACACCTGCCCAGTACTGGAAGGTTAAAAGGAGAAGTTAGTCTTCGGACAAAGCTTTAAATTGAAGCCCCAGTAAACGGCGGCCGTAACTATAACGGTCCTAAGGTAGCGAAATTCCTTGTCGGGTAAGTTCCGACCTGCACGAATGGTGTAACGATCTGGACACTGTCTCAGCCACGAGCTCGGTGAAATTGTAGTAGCGGTGAAGATGCCGCTTACCCGCAACGGGACGAAAAGACCCCGTGCAGCTTTACTACAGCTTCACATTGGTATTTAGTATATAATGTGTAGGATAGGTGGGAGACTATGAAGTAGTGTCGTCAGGCATTGCGGAGTCGTCCTTGAAATACCACCCTTTATTTATTGGATATCTAACCCCAAAATAGTGGGGGACATTGTGTGGTGGGTAGTTTGACTGGGGTGGTCGCCTCCAAAAGAGTAACGGAGGCTTTCAAAGGTACCCTCAACACGTTTGGTAATCGTGTGTAGAGCGCAATAGTATAAGGGTGCTTGACTGTGAGACTTACAAGTCGAGCAGGGTCGAAAGACGGATATAGTGATCCGGTGGTTCCGCATGGAAGGGCCATCGCTCAAAGGATAAAAGTTACGCCGGGGATAACAGGCTTATCTCCCCCAAGAGCTCATATCGACGGGGAGGTTTGGCACCTCGATGTCGGCTCGTCACATCCTGGGGCTGGAGAAGGTCCCAAGGGTTGGGCTGTTCGCCCATTAAAGTGGCACGCGAGCTGGGTTCAGAACGTCGTGAGACAGTTCGGTCTCTATCTGT
>JBCCTJ010000033.1:0-8312 GCA_039198585.1 Bacteroidota bacterium | reverse complement strand
CCGGTGTGTATGCGAATGTGTCTTGTTAGATTGCTTTTTCCAGAGGAAATTTTGCCGCATATATGACATTTGTAAATTTTTTTGGCTTTACTAGCCGGCTTTTGGCTTATCAAAGTTGGAGTATTGATGCTGTATTTTTTATCACATTTTTTACGTTTGTTGGGTTTTTTTTCTTTATGAATAAGCGTACTAATTTTTGGAAAATTTTTATTTTCTGGTTCTTTTTTGATAAACTTTTCCTGTTTTATGTACCTCTTTTTTTTCACAAGCGAGCTAGTAGTGAATTGAGAACTGTCTAGCAGAAGATTTTTGTTTTCTGGTTCTTTTTTCACAAACCTTTCTTCTTTTATGATTGACTTTTTATGACCTTCCTTATGTATTGATGATATTGAGGGTGAAGGAAGCTGGTTTGATTTTTCTATTGAGTTGGCGTTAACGAAGATAAAGTTATTTTGAATGAGCAATGGTATCTTATCATACGGGTTACTGACATATCGCCTAGCTATTATATTCTTATTAAGTTTTTGTTCTTTTCTCAAGATTTTTGTATCACGATTAATTTTTTCTATACGCTTTGCTAGTCGATCGAGTCTATTATTCGTATCTACCGTTGATGCATACAGACTAGATGTTAGTAGTAATAAGAAGGGAGTATAGTATAAATATTTCTTTAACATGATATTATTGATTGTTTTATATATTTTAGGACGCAATATGACTTTTTTATTTTGTGAAAACAAGTTTTACGAAAAAATGTTGAGAAAATCTGTATACAATGCTTGTTCGTCGGGAAAAAATCCATGATAGTTTTCGTCAAATACCGTCTCAGCTTTTTCAAGTGGGCTGTTGCTATTAAAAGGATGGTTTTTCCATCTAAAATTAGAAGTTTCGTACACTTTTTAAATTTGAATTTTGCGTACTCTTGCATATATGTGTGAGCATACGGTAATACGCCCTGAGGTACCCCTTACTTCGGGGCTTTTTTTAAAATCCCCACTGGTTTGAGGTTCCTTTTTCCCAATCTACCTGAGGTTCTTTCCAATCAGAAAAGCGGCAGCATTCAGCATCATAGTGCAGTTTGGCTACTCACGTTCTTCCATGCCTATTCTTTGCCACAATCACTTCAGCCAAGTTTTTGATGTCTTTCCCGTCATCAAATTCCATCCCATAGTAAGCTGGACTATAGAGCATTAAAACAATATCGGAATCTTGCTCTATACTTCCACTTTCCCGCAAGTCTTGCAGTTGAGGGCGCTTGTTCCCTCCCCTCCCATCTACAGACCTGTTGAGCTGAGCACCCGCTACTACTGTGATTTTTAATTCTTTAGCTATTTCCTTAAGTCCACGGCAAATAGCAGCTACTACCTGCTCCCTAATAGCATTTTTAGATATGTTTGCAACATGCATTATTTGCAAGTAATCGACAAAAACAATCTTCACCCCATAGTTGCCACTAAGCTACGACACCGCGCCGTGAACTACCCTAACCTAAAAGTTTAGGGCTTCTGCAGTCTGATGACTGCTTCTTTTTTAACGCTTCTTCGCCACTGCACAAGTCAGCTTATTAGCTTTCCTATGTCTTACGTCGGCTCCACGTCCGATATCGCCAAGAGAGAGTACCCCTCTAGATGATAACTCCGTTCCAGAGTTAAGTAGTAGCTGTATTGCCCGCAGCTTAATGACTTTGGCTGCATTAAAATCTGCATTATCGGTATGCCCACAACGAATGCACTGGAACGTTGATTGGTTCTTTCGATTGTTGGGGTGAATGTGGTGGCAATTTGCACATTCTTGCGAGGTGTAATTGGGTGCTACCTTGAAAAAAGATTTCCCTGCTTGATGGGCTTTGTACTTAGTGTATTGTTCTAGTTTATACCAATTTTTATCGAGAATTCCCTTGTTGAGTCCAGCCTTGGCTCTTGCACGATTGGGTAGATATTTCCCTTTTTCGTCTTGTTTTATCTTGGGTTTTTTTGTCATTCTCTTGATTCCTAAGTCTTCGAATATGATGGATTTTGTTTCGGCATGATCGACCAATTTGCGGCTAACTTGATGACAAAAATTATCTCTGATGTTAGCTATTGTGCTATGCTTTTTAGAGAGTCTCACCTTGGTTTTATAGCTGCGGGAACTTCTTTTCTGCTGCTTAGAAAGTCTTTTTTGGTAGTGAAGTATACGTTTTTCTATGTAGGCTTTTCTTATCTTTTCTGCAGGAGAAAGATCATAGTAGATTCCTTACTCCGAAGAGGTTTGTAGGGGTCTTGCGATACCTCAATCTACACCTACGATCTGCTGAAGGAGCTCTTCTTTTTTGAGTTTAGTAAGTGCTTTTAGGTGATTTTTTTCGCTAATAGAAGACCCCTGAATGGAGGTGGACTCGTAACAGAAAGAGGCTCAATACTGGTTATGCTTTTTCTTGATGTAAATGGAATTAGGAACTTTGTATTTTTGGTGATTCTTTAGGCACAAGAAGCCAATATTTTTTCTTTTACTCCCAATGAAGAGCCTTGTGACTCCATCTTGCCCTTTCTGGAAAGAAAAGAGTTCTCTAGTGAGGTATATGCTTCCTCTTCCATCTTTTTTTTGTGTTGGGGACGCCCGCATCTTTTCTTGAAAAAGTTCTGATAGGTGGTGTACCAGTTAGCTATGCTATTGCGTAGAATAATGCTTGGGCAATCAAAGAGCCATGGCGTTTCTTTTTTGTCTTTGAGATGGCTGTAAGTTTGATTGATGGTTGGATATTCTTTTTTATTTTCATTAGATAAATGAAGTCTTTGTTCTTTTTCTTCTTTGGTTTTGGCATTCCATATATGGCGAGCACATCCCATCCATTGGCTTAAAATCGCTTTTTGCTGTTTATTAGGATTGGCTTTGAGTTTGATGCTTTTTAACATGCTTAATGTTACTTATCATTTGGTAATTGTACAAGTATTTGTCATATTTATAGCATGAATTATAAATGGAGAACAGGAAGATATTGTATTTTTAAAAATTTTGTACACTTGGTTTTCGTGCCTAAGTATAGGAAAAATGTATTTAGTGATGAGATGTTGGATGAGTTGAATAAATCTATTGCGGTATCTTGTACTAAAATGGGGGGTGAGCTTTTGGAGTTTGGTGGTGAAAATGATCACATCCATATGATGGTATCGGTTCCCCCAAAAATAGCTTTGTGTCATTTTGTAGGAAGACTTAAGGGGTATTCTTCTTTCTCTTTAAGAAAGAAATTTAGGAATGTCATACGAGGAAAAATTTGGGGAAGCCACCTTTGGAGTCCCAGCTATTGTGCTGTTTCGTGTGGTGGGGCTACTCTTGAGGTAGTGAAAGCTTATATTGAAAATCAACGTAAGCCTTCTAGTGGCAAGCAAGTTAGACAATCCTTGCAAGAGAAGGGAAGAACAGGCGAAAGAAGTAGAGTAAAAAATAGAAAAAACGGGCGGGCTTGACTCCCAGCTAAAGCACGAGAGATTGCGCCTGCATTTTGGTCAATCATTGAAAAAAGCAGCTTTTTCTCTTCTTTTGCTAGCTTGCCTAAGTCCCCTTTTCCTACATGCTTAAGAACTAACTCAGCTAGTGCTGCATCTCCTTGTCTTTGTCGTGATCGTCAAGTGTGCAATCAGTTGATATATCATAATGATTTTGATGTCAAGTCTCCAAAAATTTCTTAAATATGCCCTGAATTATAATGATAACATGATGAAGTTAATCAGATACATACTAATCTTTTTTTTCATTTGCACAGGCGCCCTTACCGCATCAGCTACGAAGTCTTACCAGAAAGTCGTTCCGTATGCCAAACAGCTCGACAAGAAAGTCGATAAAAAAGGAGGTAATAAAAAGGCGCTAGAAAAAACTTACTACCCTTCAAAACAAAACCTAAGCGTACAACTCTTTGGCATTGTGACTGCAGGAATTTTTATTCTTATAATCATACTTTTTGGTTTCCACTACAATAGCAAACGTGGTGGAAGTACAACCTTCGCTATAATCAAGCCAGATGCTTTTGATAAGGCAGAAGAGATCATCAAAGAAATTAAGGATAAAGGATTCGAGATTAATAAACAAGCCAAATTCTCCTTTTCAGACGATTTAGCCAAAGAATTTTATAAAGAGCACAATGGGCGCAAATTTTTTAATGATCTAATTCAATACATGACTTCAGAAAAAGTTGTTGTGCTGAAGCTTTTTCTTCCTGAAAGCTCATGTGCAGTAAAAGAATTTAAGGATTTGGCAGGGCCGACTGATCCTGAAAATGCCAAATTCGAAAAACCTAACACTTTACGGGCTAAGTATGGAACAAATATAGAAGTGAATGCCATACATGCTGCAGATACCGAAGAAAATGCAGAGAGAGAAATCAATCTTATTTTTGATTGGATTAAAAGTAATCCTAGTAAACTGATTTAACCCCCTCATGTCGTGCGTTCTTGGCAGGTTAATTGGCCTGAACTTTCTTCCTACTTTCAAATATCCTGTTGATATGCGTAAGCTCATGTATACAACCAATGTGATAGAGAGTTTCAATAGCCAATTAAGGAAAATATAACTAAAACAAAGAGGGTATTTAACACAGGCACTGGCCTCATGAAATTGCTATATTTAGTACAAGAAAATATAACTAAAAAGTGGATTGGTACTATTCATAATTGGGAAGATATTTTATCCCAACTTGCTATTATATTTGGCTTTTAGATTAAAGCTTAATCTATGAGCTTAAAAATATTCTTGACACAGTTAATTAATCAGACCCTTTTTTTGGAATACATACAGCTCATGTCGTGAAAATAAGTCATCGGATGAGTGACACGCTGCTTCTTAGAAAAGTGGCTTATAGCTCAATCGTATAGCTGGCATAGGTTCCTTTATGGGAGTATTATAGCTACTATCCATTAAAAAATCGATTTTTCTTTGATATTGATCAGTGAGACATTTTTTTCTTGAGAAACAGTAGGATTTTTACCCAAAATTTCAGCGAGTAGATATTTAATTTCTTCGAACGAGGAAAAATTGCTTTACTTATGCCCCCTAAATTACTAGTAAGAGAAGAAGCTATTTCAAATAAAAAATAAAAAAGGGAAGTACCTTACGGTACCTCCAAAAGTCAACATAAACAATATAAATATGAGAGCAATATTATGTAAAAAAAATAGAAAATACAAAATAAGTTCACATCAAAATGTAATATATCACAGAATTTTCTAAATTGCTTAACAATATAAAAAGTAGTTCATAGCATACCTTACGCAATAGGTTTAGTTCATCATTAATTAATCAACCCCTATTAAAAAGGGATCAAAAAGCCTTGTAGATGAGCCTATGAGATAGTTTGAAGAAGTTTTCTGAATCTAATTAATATAGCAAGCAAAGCGTTACTCTCCATGAGATAAGCTCCTAAAACGGCTTCCTGAATATCTATCACACAGATGACAGATGATTGGCTCTTCTGACGTTTCGATATTAGAATTTTTTAGTACTTGGTATTTTAATTTTTCCATTTTCTTGGTTTTAGCTAATTATTTTAACGATTGTTCTTGTCTATTTTGTTGATGGCGCATTTCTGCATTGAGATTACCAAGCACATACCCTTAGGGCTATATATAGAGCCTGCTGAAATTCCTTTCGCTGAACTAATTTGATTGTATTATTGATTTTCTCGAAACCTAGAGAATCGTAGGCTTTGACTACAAATGGTATTTTTGGCAGATAAACTTGACACAAGCGATTTTTTTAGTCTCTTTTCTATACATTTTGACCACTTTTCTAGCCACTCTCTTGCTCACAAACGGCGTAAAGTCAATCTCTAGCCTACCTCGCACATGTAGGTCCCATTTTTCGATGTTAAGCTTGTTTTTTCGTTGAGTTCAGCGGTTGCAGGTAGCAGAACATCGTTTTTTAGATCCTTGTTTTTCCGATTACAAAACAAGGATACTATCTCTTTTTTTCCTATCCATAGCTTATAGGTTGACGTCCATGCCAAAATCTTGATGTAGAGTTTTTTAGCGTGTTTGCTACGGATTTTAATATATTCGTCAATATCCAAAACATCATAGGAATCTGTCTTCTTGCTCTTCCTCTTCTTCTTTAAGATAGCGACTGCTCAGCCCATTCAAAATAGGATATTGAGTGAGCTAAAATTAATAGGTAATTTTTCCTCTAGAGTACTCTAAGCTGCTACAAACAGGCTTTTTTTCTTGTAAATAGGTACTTTATAGAATGTTAGTCAAAAAAAAAGATACCCTACTTCCGTTCGTATTATTGTTAAGGCTAAATGTTTGAATTCCATCGGATATTTTTTTTGTATTTTTGCTCATAAATTTTCTTTTGTAACATCCTCATAGGCTTGCTATTGCCACCAAGGTATGCAAGCCTAGTGAATGTTTTTTGTTATTTCTGTCAATTATTTTATTCTATATCCAATTCAGGGTAATCTTTTCTAAAAAACTCTCTTATGAGAAACCTAGTATTTTTTACCTACTATTAAATAGTTTAGATCACATTATGAAAAAACAAAATCCCCATTTTCACCCTCTAATATCGCTATGGTTACTCCACTCTATATAAACAGCTTTTTAAACAAGTAGAATTTTTTTCTAAAATAAAAAAAGAAAATGGAAGGGATGTGCACTGAACAACCTAAACCACAGATTCCTTATCAGTATTTTTTTATTTGCCTGTGGCGAATGAGAATTTTTCGCCACAGGCCGTTGATTTTTTTACATTGCTAATTTAAGAGGACAGCCAAAAAACGCCTTTTTACGGAAAATTGATTCTTGTCTCTTGCAATATCCTTCCTCCCCATTCATTCCCCAGAAACGGATGCTAAAGGTCTATGGTAAAGCAATATACCTAGTAGCATCACCGCACTCCCCATCCAAATAAGCAATGGAAAGTTACCTGTTTTTTCAAAGATCAAACCACTGATCGCTGCTGAAAAAGGCATGGCTAAGAAAGTCACGGCACGCGTAATAGCTACCGTACGACTCAGAAACTCCATAGAAACCGTTCTTTGGCGTAAAGTAAAAAATGAAACGACTACGATAGCGCAACATCCCTGACTAACCGCCCACAGTAGCGCTATCAGCCATATATTATCAATCAAGGACATAGAAAGCATAGCTAGTGTAGCAAAAAAACAAGCATAAAGAATTAAAGCACCCTTCGACCTGCTACGTTTCATGATATATGGCGCTATCAAAGAACCTAAAATAGATACCAAACCTATAAGGAGGAAGTAGGAACCCAGTTCACTCTCTTTGATATGGCGATGGTGTTTGAAATAGTGAATGATATTTGGGCGGACAAAAGCCATCCCAAAGTTAAAAAAAAAGAAGAAGGGGGTTGAATACCTAAAAAAGGATGCGTTTTTACATAATGAAACCCTTCGTAAAAAGCAGTAAAAATTTTATGAACGCTAAAGGACTTGACTTGTCTCTTTTCACTATAACTGATTAAGCTTACCAATAAGAAAGAGCAGAGATAAGCACCTATCAATAGGTATAGCATTGATTTTTTATCCATTACCTGAAGAGATAGACTTACAAGGATAGGCCCTAAGATAGCGATTAAGTGTCCAGTCGCTCCTAGATAAGCATTGAAATAGTTTATATTTTCCTTAGGTACAGCCAAAGGTACCATCGCTTGGAATATAGGGTGATGAATAGTAGCCAGAGCATTCAGCAAAAAATCGAGCAAGAAAATTACATATATATAACTCCACTGAAAGGGTGTGATAATAAGCAAAGACAGTACCACAATGTTGCATAGCTCGCATATTTGTATGATACGCTTCTTATGTAGCCAGTCACCCATAACACCTGCTATTGGCAGCACCAAGACGGAAGGCGCTATACTGACTGCAAAGCTCAATGAGGTAAAAAAAGCTGAATCAGTTATCTCTTGTATGACAAGCGGAATTAAAAACGCGGATATCCAACGAACAAGAGAAGTAATAATATAAGAAGCTCCAAGGGTATACATAAAATCTTTATTAAGGGTTCATCTATAGCGTGTCAGGTATACCAAAAATAAAACTATTTGCGAATAAAAGAAGGGCCTCAAGAAATATGTGAGGTAAATGGTTCTGATTGTAAAGATTGCAGCAAGTGTATTGATTCTTATAGTGAAGTCAAATAACTAGAGTTAAAACTGGGCAATATAGAGAGCTAAACTGGTCAAAATATCATAACAGCAATTCATTACTAAAAGGATTACTAGCTGATAGAATACAAAAAAGCGAAGCATTATTGTATCACGCATTAACAATACGTTACATTTTAGAAAAAATATGTATATAATATAGATATAATTATATT
>JBCCTJ010000032.1:0-8651 GCA_039198585.1 Bacteroidota bacterium | reverse complement strand
GGCTTTCTTAAAGGTTGTGTTTTTAGCGATAAAGAACATAGAAAAAAAGTGGAGTGCACCTTTGTCACATTGGGGTTTGACAGCACAGCAATTAACCATTAGATTTGGAGCTAGAATGCCTCTTGATTTAACTTTACATTCGCAACCGTAGACAAAGTTTAGATTACACTCCCGATTACCGCTCATAATTTATCTTTATTAGAAGCTAATAGGATATGTAAGGTTAATTTTTCTTTCTTGATTTTCCAATTTTTCGACCAACATATGCTCCTGTCACAATAGCTATCAAAGTAGCAGCAGATCCGTAAGCTTTCCTATTACTAACACTATAAGAGTAGCTACTACTTTGGTCAGGGTCAGTTTGAGAATTACTTGTTACACTCTTATGTTCTTCAGTATCAGTCTCATTTCTTTCTTCATCAGACTCATCGCTATAATCTTTTTTAAGATACTGCTTTTTCGCGGATGTTGTGTTGTCGATTACTGTTTTTTTTTGAGATACTAACTTACTAGACCATATATACCCTGTATTTTGATTAGCTACAGGCTGTACCTGACTAGGAAAATTCAGTCCAATAGCTTGGCATTCCTTCTGGATATGTTCAATAATGTGCTTGGTACCAATAGGTATATGTGAACTATTTTGAAATACTCCAATAGGGTCTGTACGTGGTAGAGTAATTTTTTCTTTTTGGTCATTATCGTGCAACTTCTTAACTCCTATTTGTATTTCCCCTATTTTTTTTACACTTTTCCCAAATAAGATTTCAGACCTATTTTCCTGTATGAAATTTGTAGATTCTTGTGGACTTCTTTTCAGCGGAGAGAGTTCACTACCTGACACAATACCTATAGTAATATAATAATTATTACCATTGAGGGTGCAAGGAAGATATAGCTCTGTTCCCTCTGCTAAGTCGTTTTTATTTTCCTGAAAAGCCAGTGTCAGATAAAGCCATCCTATATGTTGCTGATAAGCACTTTTGGACTGCTGGAAATAATCCCATCCTAATTCATCATTACTTGATTGCTGATTCTGAAATGCATTCTTATAAGCAGCATTACGAATAGTTACTTTTCCTGCTTTAGTTGTATCTTCTAGTATTTTAACTTCTAAATTATCAATTTTATTGGCAAGTTGCTTCTTCCCAAGCTTACTTTTTAAAAGCCAATTAGCTAGTTTTGTATCTAGTTTACTTGCTACTTGGTTTAACATACTATGCCTAACTTCAGCCTGAAAGACAATCAGTTTTCTACTCTTTGTTTCTCTAGGTAAGTAAGGTTGTAGGTCAATTTCTGCTATCTTGCGAGGCTTCGCTGACGTATCTTCATTGAGTGTAGCCCGAGCAATTAGTAATAAATCAGATTCAATAGTATTATCCTTAAGACTAGTCTGGAAATCTCCATACCCATATAGAACGATGGTACGATTTTCTTCTTTGACCTCTCTAACTATTTCCACAATTTTCTCTTTGTCTATGGGCATTGTAGAATCTTGATCAGGAAGAAAAAATACATAGTCTAATATATCGGGAAGAAAAGGAGTAAAATAAACTTGCTTTTTCATTTTTTGAGTATGTCTATTACTACTGGCCTGATTAGCAGTTATGGAAGACCCTAAGCAAAGCAGGATAAAATAAAAAATTAGATAGGATTGCTTGATGTGCTGATCAATTACAGAAAATATTAACATAGTAAATTCATTAGAATAGTAAAAAGCTCATATCGAAAGATCAGTATTAGCGTTGAGAAGATCTTTTTTAGTTTTCTTTTTTTCTTTTCTTACAAGCATCATGGCTTTTATTCTACTTGCAATCAAGGATAAAGCTATTATTGGTATGCTAGCTAATTGCCAAGTACTCTTTTGTTTGTTATTTTTTCCTAACTCAGCTTCTTGAATTTCTTCCTGCTGAAGTAGAGCAGTAAGATTTTTTTTCTTTTCAGTACGTATTATTTTTTGTGATGATGAAGCAAAATTTGATAGCTTACTCTTAGGGTTCTCTTGATAAGTTGATATGCCCTGTTCCATTTTCTTATTTTTCATACCACTTTTTACTTGTTTGTCTGCTAAGTCGTTTTCTTCAGACTCTAGAGGCTCTTTTTGATTCGGATTGTTGCTATGTAGAGCTGAATGGATGCTTTGAGTATATTTTCGATAACGTTCCACGTTTACTTGAGTATCAAACTGATACTCAAGTAAATGTTTTTTTAGTATTTCAAAAATTTGATTCCGGTTTTTAATATTATAAATATTCTGGAAACCTTCTATTTCGATAATTTTTTCATCATTCACTTTTTTAGAAGATATCCTAACACTATCACCTATTTTAAACTGAACAATACAAGGAATTGCCTCTTTACTAGAAGAAAGCATATCAAGATGAAGAGTATGCTGCTTTTTTAAGCTGATATCATATAAAATATCTCTTACACGATCCCAGTACAAATGCTGTTGTCTATAAGCTTCTAGCACTTTTTCAATATGCAAAGCAACAAAGCGATTTATCTCTTGCTCATTTTTAGTCTGAAGATGATATTGCTTAAGAAACTGCTTGTCATTCTTAAGGCTATTTTTTACATCTGGTCCTAAAAAGTATTTAAAGTAATCGATATAATCTTTCAGCAGCGTATCTTTAGTAATCTTAAAAATAGCTACGTTACCTAGCTTATTACCTAAGTCTTGGATTAGCACTTCAAAGTCTCCTTTTTGGTTTTTCTTTTCACTATTATCGATAGTGATTACACTAAAAGTAACAAAAATTTTATAACAGCTTTTTGCCAGGAAAAATTTTCTCTCTCTGAAGGTAAACCAGCGATTTTTACCAATTTTAGCTTGAACTGCAGATTTATCACGAAAATAAGTACATACTATAATTTTTTGGTTGTGCTGAAGTGTTGCTACTATTTTCTTTAGTTCACTTTCTATTTCTTCATCATTCACTAGATCAGATATAATGATATGAGGATCAAGGATAGGATAGTAGGTTAGCTCTTCTTGGTAGTAGCTTGAAACAGCTCTATTTATGGTTTTGGGTAGATTATTCACAGCAAATAAGCAAGTATTCAAAATAGAAATGGGTGTCACTTGAATGAATATCCTGATAAGATAGCTATACATTTACCAACTAGTTTGTGATTGATTTATTAACTTTTAATTAGATCTATTATTTTTAACAGTATGTAATCAATATAAAACAATTATGCCAATTATTATTCACATTTTATAGGAAAAAGAAAAAATCAACACTACTTTTTAAAAAGAACTTCGGGTTACTAAGTAGCAAGCAAAAAATCCAATCAGTAATAGTTACTGATAAGTTATTATTGACTTAGCAAATAATATAGTCAGCAATTCTTTATTATTTCCAATGAACTTCCTGCACAAATCGTAAAATAGTTTTTTAGAAAAAACGTTTGATTTGGGTAATTTTTGAAAATTCATGAAATTTTTAGCTGATTTAGAAGTTATCTAACAGCTTTTCTTAAGCCAACTAATGTTTTAGTGATGGGAATGCAATAGGGGCACAGTCAGCAGTAGAGGTGTTTTTGTTTAAAAGCATCTCATGTGAGTTCTAGAACAGGCTTCTTGTTTATATCCATAAGCAAAAAAAGAGGAAAAATTCACCAATTTTTGGTACTTTTTTTCATTTTCTGGTATTTTACCAATTTTTATTAGCTATTCTTATCTAAAAAAATATTAATATAGTCGTGTATACAGCTATTTTTTAATGATTTCTACACTTTTGTATTCTCCTGACTGCCCCTCAATAAAGTGGTTGGCATGAAATTTTTTCTGCCGTTTGCAGGAAGTCTCATAAGCGTAATTTATAAGTTGCTCAATCTATAATAAGCTTAGATTGAGCATACGAATTTTCAAAGATGAGATTAATTTCTTTTGTGTAAGAGTTGTGATGGTAGTTAATCTTAGATAGAATAGTAGAAGGGTTGCAATGTTAAACACTATTATAATATACATATTTTTATTGATATTCGCAATTTTTATACTAAAAAATTTATTATTATCATTTTAATAGGGTTATATTTGATTGCAGAACTGCCTTTTTTAGACTATATATATTATCCATGTATTAATCATTTTTTACCCTTTAGGCAGCAGAAGTGGCTTGAGTAAGTCTTTCCTTAACATATTTTTGACTAACTACTAACTCTTTTGCTTTTTTAGATGGGTAGTCAAACATAGCATCAAGTAATACTCTTTCCATAATACCTCTTAGACTGCGTGCTCCTAGTTTTGATGCTACTGCTTCATCAACAATACTATTAATAGCTTCTGGCTCAAAAATCAAATTAATGTTCTCCATTGCAAAAAGCTTTTGATATTGCTTCAGAAGAGCATTTTTAGGTTCTATTAGGATCTTTTTGAGTTTATCACCATCAAGGTTTTCCAGACTTACAAGCACTGGAAGACGTCCTATAAGCTCTGGTATTAATCCATACTTCCGTAAGTCTTCAGAAGTAATATATTGTAACAAGTCTTGTGATTCTATCTTCTTTTTTGCTTCTTCCCCCATCAAGAAACCTAGGCTAGATCTTTTTAGCCTTGACTCAATTATTCTTTGTACACCTTCAAATGCACCTCCACATATAAAGAGAATATTGCGAGTGTCTATCGTCAGCATTTTTTGCTCAGGATGTTTACGACCTCCTTGTGGAGGTACAGTTACTTCTGTTCCCTCCAACATCTTAAGGAGTGCTTGCTGTACTCCTTCACCTCCAACATCGCGTGTAATGGATGGATTATCAGCTTTTCTTCCTATTTTGTCAAATTCATCTATATAGACGATTCCTCTTTTGACTGCTTCCATATTATAATCAGCAGTCTGTAGAAGGCGTACCAAAATACTTTCAACATCTTCTCCTACATACCCTGCTTGTGTAAGAGCAGTGGCATCTGCAATGGCACATGGAATTCCTATCTTCTTAGCTATCATTCTTACTAGCAATGTTTTTCCCACGCCTGTAGGCCCTACCAAAAGAATATTAGATTTTTCAATTTCTACATCTTCACTTTCTCCATTGCTTTGTTCTAATTGTGTAAGTCGCTTATAGTGATTATAAACAGCTACAGAGATGGACTTTTTAGCATTTTCTTGTCCTATAATATAGTCATCTAGATAAGATTTTAATAAACTAGGTTTAAAGCTATTAAAGTCTATTTTTTCTACCGTCTTTTTTGGTTGTAAATATTCTATTTCTTTTTTAGCGACAATAGCTACTTTTTCAGCACATGCTTCACAGATGTACCCACTTTTTCCTGTAACTAGTACAATAACTTCATCTTCTGTTTTACCACAGAAAGAGCAAGAGACTTTATCCATAATTTATTCTTTTGATTTGGTTAGTATATGATCAATTAATCCATATTTTTTACTTTCATCTGCCCGAAGCCAGTAATCTCTATTGGCATCTTGTTGGATAGTTTCCAGTGACTGTCCTGTATGATGAGCAAGTATTTTGTATAGATCTTCTCCTAAACCCATAATTTGCTTGATAGTAATTTTCATATCTTCCATTTGCCCCTGTGTACCTCCTAAGGGCTGGTGAATCATCATGCGAGAATGCGGTAGGCTAGCACGTTTACCTTTTTCGCCTCCTGCAAGCAAGACTGCTCCCATAGAAGCAGCGAGTCCTAAGCAAATAGTTCCTACAGGAGCTTGAATATATTGCATGGTATCATAAATAGCCAAGCCTGCGTAAATACCTCCTCCTGGACTATTGATATAAAGTAGGATTTCTTTCTTAGGATCTACAGAGTCTAAAAAGAGTAGTTGCGCTACAATTACGTTTGAAACTTGATCATTAATCTCAGAGCCTAGAAAAACAATACGGTTCATAATCAAGCGAGAAAAAACGTCAATCTCACGAAAAGGTTGTGGACGCTCTTCTATTACTGATCGAGTCATATTGCGTGCACTATTAGCATAGCGATTGAGAAATTCTTCACTGAGACCGTAATTTGCTTTCGCATATTGTTTGAATTCTTGACTATGAGACATAATAAATTTTAGCTAAAAGACACTACAAAATAGCAAAAATAAGCTTATTTCATCAAAATTAAAAATATAAACTTGAAGAACCTACCAGTCCATACTACTTCTCTACTGACAAGCTATTATTACTGATTTAAAGGTCTTTCATATTTTTTAGCTAGGTTGCTGCTTTTAACCCAATTACTCGTACTCTTGGATGAAGCTGCAATGGCTACTATGCCAGCGATTCCTAAGAGAGCCATTGTTGTATAGTTGCCCGTGCTACCTTCCTCTTCTAGCGTATATTTAGGTAAGCTTTTGTGGGTTATCGTTGTACTAACGCTTCTATTATCTTGTATGTCATCTATCTCTTGTTTACTTTCTTTTCCTTCTTGCTGGTTGTTATATATACCTTTTTCATCTACACTTTCCTCAGCTGTGTTACTAAAGTTGAACTCTTCTTCAGAACTGACAGAGTACTCTTGTGTATGCTGATACAAATCACTAGAATCCCCATTATCACTTTCTGACGATAGATCTTCACCTATTGTCAGCGTATTAAGTGTCATCTTTTTTTCAAATAATGAAGGACTTGGCTCCTTTTGAAAATCTTCTTGCGGGGTATCGCTATCATGATAGTAGCTGTCTTGTTTTTTTGCTAACTTTTGTTTTGTACTATCAATAAACTTTGTTATCAATATTGTATCCCGGATAATACCAGCTTCTTCTAAAGACTGGTTAAGATCAAGTATAACTGGTTCACCTTCTTCTGCTTGTAATAACAATGTTGATGCTATTGGTTTTGATTCTTTTTCACTTCTTTTTGCCTCTTGCAACAGATCTTTTAAAAGCATAGATAATTTAATATTCCCTAACTTGGCATTGAAATCACCATTCTCAGTTTCAATAGTAATTGTAACACTGTAGTTTGGTTTAAGTCTTAAAGTAATTAAGTCACCATTTTCTATTTCATGGATATTTTTGCCCGCAAGCTCAGTTTTTTCTAAAGCATCTGGATCCCATAAGGGAAGTTGTTTCTTATTTGGATTTTCTATTTCAAATCTCTGAAATGCTCGAATTACTTTTTCTCGGATTTGATTCTCTTTCTTTTGAATAAGCATTTGACTGTTGCTATTTTTAATAGTAAATGTGACAAGAGCTATTTTTTGACTCTTTTCATATTCTACAAAGAAAGAGACTTGGTTCGGGTTTTTTTTAGAAGTAATGATCGCATAAATCCTGTCGTCTGGATGTACACCCTGCTCTTGTAAACTCAGTTGATCATCATCTTTAAATTTTTTAAGTTTTTTATCAGTTCCCACTGTGTAAAGCATCAATCTATCATTTGTATTATAGTAGTAGTGCTTTATGTTGCTTTTTTCTCTCTTTCTCTGAAGGCAGACTTTTACATTTGCTTTAAGCTGTTTAGTAGATTCAAGCGCAAGAGAAGATAGTTTTATTCTAGCTTGGTTTTGCTTCTCTCTATCTTCAGAGGTAGCTAATTTATTAATGACTAAAGTAAGCTTGACCTTAGTATTATCTGCTTGGTTTTCTTGATTATCTTTTTCTTTTAGATTTACACTAGCAGTTATTTCTTTTTTATGCTTTT
This sequence comes from Bacteroidota bacterium, assembly GCA_039198585.1. Taxonomy (GTDB): domain Bacteria; phylum Bacteroidota; class Bacteroidia; order Cytophagales; family Amoebophilaceae; genus JBCCTJ01. The sequence continues at coordinate 1,052 of JBCCTJ010000032.1, read as the reverse complement.
TACTTGGCTGATTATTAACTGGAAGTAGCTTTACATAATATGTAATATGATTCTGACTCTGACTAAAATTACACCTTTCAAGGCGTTTATGCCGCAAGATAGTTTTTAAATTTTTTTCTTTTGTAAGCTTCTCATTTGCTGGGAAACTATCTTGTAGTAAGTTAGGTTCAATGTTCCAATGCAGATTTTTTGTTACATACTGTATGATATCATCCACATATGAGTTGCCATTGAATAGATTTTTGATTACTTGATCTTTCTCCCCATTAGTTGTTTTGACAGTCACTGTAATCGGCTTGGGGTCAGTTATACGTAATGTTACTCGATCGCCATTCTCTAATAGGGCAAATGTATTATGAGTTCTCTTTCTTCTCAGCTTTGAAGTTTGATGATCATTTTCAGTTATCGCTGTAAGGTTATCAGAGTAGTGGACACGAGTATGTTCTATTATATACGGGTTTTCTTGCTCTAAATGCCGAAACTTATTTTTTGCTGGTAGTAAAAGAGTAGTGTTTTCTTGAAATTCAAGCAAGTTAGGAGTAGGCTTGGGTAGTCGCAACATGATGATTTCATCACTATGCTCATAATCTACAAAAACGGTTATATAGTGATTTTTATTGGGGTCTTTATGATACAAAATAGCATATAGTCGGTCACCATCTTTAATACCTGCTTCGGTTAATTTTTTATGTTGCGAAGAGATTAACGTGTTATGTGAAGGAGGGTGTTGAAAAAGCATAAGCTGATCTGATTTTTTTCCAAAAAAAGAAAGTTTAGAGGTAACTTGCTTTATAATTTGATGGTGTAAATCAGCATAACTACCTGATTCAGGCAGCTCAATAGTCACATCTTTTTGCTTTTTTGGAGTATCAATAAGCACTTTTAATTGCATGGTTGCTTGACTCCTTTCTTCTAAGTCCATTTTTTTCTTTTTTTCTGTAGTCAATAAAGGTGGAAGAAAAGAAAGACCTATTAAGAGCGTACCGGACGTCAGCGCATCTGGCGAAGGAAAAGGGCGCGTTTCCGCTGTTCGACGCCGATGCCTTTCTGGC
>JBCCTJ010000031.1:0-9124 GCA_039198585.1 Bacteroidota bacterium | reverse complement strand
TATTTTTCCCATTTTTTTGTTCCTCAATACTTAGAGAGATAACATCAATTGTTTCTGGAGATAGACAAAAAAGATGTATAAAGCCATACTTTTTAAGAAAGTTACAAAGGCTATGAATCTTAAAGACAATAAAAAAGGGCCCACATCTATTTTTCCACCTCAAGGAAAGGTAGCTTTTACGTTGCTGAAACTCTATAGTCAAGCTTGTGATAAGAAGCTTATTGAGCAAGTCAATGGCAATATTTACACTATCAGTTCTTTTATAAAATTCCGATTTTAGCAGGAGAGCAACTAAAGAGTCACAAAATTGTGAGTGAAATTAGATGTGCGCTTGCCGCAAAAATCAACATAGAAAAATCATACAAAATCCTAGCAGAATATTGAGCCCCTCATATGTTCTAAAACATTCAAAATACTGATTGATGCTACTTGTTATGAGGGCAGTGTACACTTCCGACAAACCAGAAGCTTCTCTGAGAAAGTGTTAATTTTTTATACATAATCGTGAAGTACATGTGCAAAAAAGAAGGATTGAAGATTATAAGAACTAAGTAGAAAAACTGAGCAGCTCGCTATATGCTCATAGTTGAAAAAGGAGAAAATCTAAAAAAGAAAAAAGTCTTGACAAGAGCGTTAATTAGATTACCTGAAAAGTTAAATAAAGCTTTAGATCAACCAGAAGGTCAGTACTAGTTGTGAAGACGAGGAAACTTACCAAAAGCAGCGTATAGCCATTAAAAAAGTGTTCAAACAGCAAGAGCAAATTTTTACTACAGGAATAGCAACAAGGCATAGCCTTGTTGCTATTCCTCAACCTTATTTTCGACTATTGTGAGATCGAAAGAAGTCAAAAAAGTAGAGTTCGGCGCAAAAATCAGCAAAATGCAAATGGATGGAATCAACTTTATGCAGGCCTCAGTTTTGAGCCTTTCAATGAAGGAAGACAGTTTAAGAATAGTATATACTAAGCACAGCAGCTTACTGGAATAAAGGTAAGCAAGGTTGGGGCAGGTGCTATTGATCCTACAAATGCAAAGGGCAATTGGCAACTGCCGAAGAGATCAAGACTGACTTTGTACGCAAAGAGAGAGTAGCAAAAAATGAGAAAGAACGAAAACAGATAGCAAGTACTTTAAGAAAAGAAAGAGCCAGCTTCTTAGAAGAGAGCTTTGGAAATAAAAAAGAGCACAATTTCCTGCAAAGAATCAATGCTCGTACAGTAAAAACAGAAAAGTTTTGGATATTTTTTGGAATACACATAACTAGTGCCCCGTGAAAGTAGATCATGGAATACGTGCTGCGCTGTTTCTTATAGAAGTGACTTAGAAATCGTAAATGGAATACATGTTTTTATGGGAGTACTATAGTAGCTATTCACTAAACACCCAATTTTTTTTGGTCCCGATGGACGGCAACTTTTTTTCTTTAGAATAGGTATAGTTTTTGCGAAGAATTTGGAAAGGTGAACATTTTATCTCTTCGAATAAGTAAAAATCTCCTTATTTAGGCTCCTAAATTAAGAAATTATTCAAAAATCGCAGTAAATTTTTTTTGAGGAATTATTTATTTGTGGCGGAGGCAGGAATCGAACCTGCGACCTTCGGGTTATGAGCCCGACGAGCTACCTCTGCTCTACCCCGCGATAATTTCTTTAATTTTGGTTACTGAGTAATTTATTATTGTTTATTTTGTGTTGTATACAATACTTAATTTACTCACAATATTACACTTTTTTAGGCAAATAACAAATTAATCAATATGCATTTATCATCTCACCGAGCTGGTTTCGTTAATATAATGGGAAAACCTAATGCGGGTAAATCAACATTAATGAATACACTGCTTGGTTATTCTCTTTCTATTGCTACTTATAAACCCCAAACTACGCGACATACTATCTTGGGTATTGATAATGGGAAAGATCACCAGATTATTTATGTAGATGTACCTGGCTATATGAAGCCCCACTATGAATTGCAAAAAATTATGCTACGACAAGTTAAGAGGGCTCTAATAGAAAGTGACATCATTGTTTGGTTAGTGAATAGTCGCGAGAAAGAGATAGATGATTTTTTATTAGACAACCGAAAAATGCAAACATGTCCTTTTCTGCTAGTAGTTAATAAGGTTGACCTACTTGATCAAGCGGAAAGAGCTGAGCTTAGTAGTTTTTGGCAAAAAAATTTAAATCCTACGAGCACTATATTCATCTCAGCACTTTATCAAACCAACTTAGATCAGTTAAAGGCAGCTATTTTGAAGTATCTTCCTCTCCATCCTGCTTATTATGATAAGCGTGAAATCACTACAAGAACAGAGCGTTTTTTAGTAGCTCAAATTATTCGCAAAGCTATTATTTTATCCTATCATCAGGAAATTCCTTATAGTACAGAGGTAATAGTAGACTCTTTCAAGGAAAAAGAGGACATCCTATGTATAGAGGCTACTATTTATGTAGAGAGGATGAGTCAAAAAAGTATTGTAATAGGGAAAAAAGGAGCGGCACTCAAAAAAATAGGCATACAAGCACGAAAAGAAATAGAGAGCATATTTAAAAAAAAAGTATTTTTGTCACAATACGTAAAAGTAAGTAAGGATTGGCGGAATCAAACTAAGCAGTTAACAGCTTGGGGATATCAATAATGTAACAAAATGGGAAATATAGTAGCTATCATAGGAGCACCGAATGTAGGTAAGTCTACACTTTTTAATAGAATTACCGAAAAGAAGAAAGCCATTGTAGACGATATGCCAGGCGTTACACGTGATCGATGTTATGAGGTCGCTGATTGGTGTGGCCACTCGTTTACACTCATTGATACAGGAGGGTATATCAACTATGATGTTAGCACTATGCAGCAAGTAATCGATGAGCAAGTCAAACTGGCCATACAAGAAGCACAGGTAATTTTGCTAGTAGTAGACTCCCAAAGGGGGGTGACTAGTGCAGATAGAGAAATTGTAAAACTCCTGCAGAATCAGGGAAAGCCTGTTTTAGTTGTTGCCAATAAATCTGATGACCATGCTTTTATTTTGAAAGCATATGAGTTTCATACATTTGGTATAGGGTCTGTGTATCCTATTTCTGCTACTCATGGCAGTGGTACAGGAGATATGCTAGATGCCTTAGTTGCTCTTTTCCCTGAAGAAGAAAAAGAAGATAAGCAAAATATTCCTAAAATAGCTTTAATAGGACGTCCTAATCAGGGAAAGTCTACTTTTTTGAATAAAGTGCTAGGTGAAAATCGGAGCATTGTCAGTGATCAACCCAATACTACACGTACCCCTATTAACAGTCACTATCGTCTGTATAATAAGCATCTTATCTTTATCGATACTGCTGGAATACGCAAGAAAAATCAAGTAAATAGTAAGAGTGTTGAGTTTTATGCCTTGATTAGATCCATTAGAGTCATCGAGGAAGCAGATGTATGTATTATGTTCATAGATGCAGAGGAGGGACTTACCAAGCAAGATCAAAGTATTATGAGCTTGGTACAGCGCAGGAAAAAAGGGCTGGTACTGCTCGTTAATAAGTGGGATAAAATGAAAGAGAAGGGGATTACAATTCCTGACTACAAACAGAGCATTATGCGTCAGCTAGCTTATATGAACCATGTGCCTATATTGTGTATATCGGGACTCTATAAAAAGGGTATTTATCAAGCTATTGAAAAGGCTATGGAAGTATACCAAACTGCTCATAAAAAATTTTCTACTCATGAGCTTAATAATGTCTTGATTCGCGCTATTAACCGTCAGCCTCCCCCCACTGTAAAAGGGAAAAGTATCAAGATTAAGTACATGGTTCAACTCCCTAACAAGAATCCTACTTTTGCTTTTTTTTGTAATTTTCCACAATATATTCCTAGTAACTATAAGCGCTATATCGAAAACCAAATGCGGATATATTTTCATCTAAATGGAGCTCCTTTGACGCTTCTTTTTAAGAAGAAATAGCTACTACTTACTTACTTGTGATTAGTGGGAGCTCCATGCGTGGCATAGGGCCAAAATCAAATGCAGTGTGTCCTTGCTGCCAAGCAAAGTGAGCAGTCATAGCAATCATGGCAGCATTGTCAGTCGTATGATGGTGAGCTGGGAAAAAAAGTTTGATGTTATACTGTTTGGCTAGCTTTCGTAAAGCCACCCGAATAGCCCTATTGTTACCTACTCCCCCACCTATTACTAAGGTAGATAGCTTGGTATCTATTAAAGCTTTTTCTACTTTGATGATAATCATTTTGACTAGTGTAGCTTGTACACTGGCACATAAATCATACAAGTGATCAGTAACAAAATTACTATTTTCTTTACTTTCTTTTTCTATTAGATAGCGAAAAGCTGTTTTGATCCCGCTGAAGGAAAACTGATAACCTGGCATCACAGTGACAGGAAAGCTAAACCTCTCTGCATGACCTTGTAGGGCATAGTCATCTAGTTGTTTGCCTCCTGGGTAGGGGATGCCCATGGTTTTGGCTATTTTGTCAAAAGCTTCACCAACTGCATCATCTTCTGTACTACCTAAAAGGTATAACTGATAGGCTCTTTCTGCTCTGATCAGTTGTGTATGGCCTCCACTAATGATAAGACCTAAAAAAGGAAAAGTGGGATGTGGTTTTTCTAGAAAATTGGCCAGTAGATGAGCTTGCAAGTGATGGATCCCTAGCAATGGAATATTTAACCCTAAACTCATGCCTTTAGCAAAGGAGTTACCTACCAAAAGAGACCCAAGCAAGCCGGGGCCTTGTGTGACGGCAATACTGCCTAGATCTTTGGGTTGTATTTTTGCTTTTTGTAATGCTTGGTTAACTACGGGAATGATTTGAACTTGGTGGGCTCTTGCGGCGAACTCAGGTACTACACCTCCATATTCAGTATGAATCGCTTGGCTGGCTACTACTTCACTTACTAATCTTCCTTCGGTCATTACTGCTGCTGCCATCTCATCGCATGATGATTCGATGGCTAATATAGGTTTTGATAGGTGATGGCTCATATTTCCAAGTATAATGATTTTAACTAATTATCTGAGAATAGTAGCTGTGTCAGCTTTACAAAGTCAGCTACTGTGAGTGCTTCTGCGCGCTTCTCTAGTAGATGATTAGGTGCCTTTTCAAGAGACTTACCTAAAATGCGCAGGGAGTTGCGTAACATTTTTCTACGCTGTTGAAAGCCAGCCTTAACGACTTTGAAAAATGCCTCTTCGTCACAACCGATCTCTTGACTGCCCCGTTTGGTCAGTTTAATAACACCAGAAAGAACATTGGGAGGGGGATTGAAAGACTCAGGAGCTACCTGAAAGAGATAGCTAGTTTCATAAAAAGCTTGCAGAAGAACACTAAGAAGACCATATGCTTTGCTGCCAGAACGTGCAGTAATGCGCAGTGCTACTTCTTCTTGAACCATACATACCACCTGATCAATTTGTTTTTTATTGGCTAGAATAGCAAAGAAAAGTTGAGAAGAAATATTGTAGGGGAAACTCCCAATCAGGCTAATAGGGCATTTTGTGATATGGCTTAAGTTGATCGTAAGAAAATCGTCTTCTATGATAGATGCTTTTTCTCCATATTTTCTCTTTAAAAGGGGGATGAGCCTAGCGTCTATTTCTACTAGAAAAAGGGGATAATGAGTTGTGATAAGCCAATCTGTTAAAGCCCCTATGCCTGGCCCTATTTCAATGATTACCTGATTGGTTGCTGACATATCCAGTCCACTAACAATAGCCTGTGCAGTGGAAGAGTCTTGAAGAAAATGCTGCCCTAAACTTTTTTTAGGTTGGATATTTTTCATAAGTGGTAAGGTACTACTACAAGGCTAAAAGAGTTGCCATAATCTGTAGCAAACCTATTAAAAAATGATCAATTAAGAGAAAAAATAAAACCAAAGCATGCCTAAAACTCCTTCTTGATAGGGTAATTGTTGTAATTTTTCTCCTTTTTGCGTGACTAGTTTAGCATCTACATACCTTCCATAGTTTTTTCTAAATAGATTCCGCCACTGTATTTGTGTAGCAAGTCTATTTCCTTCAATATTAACTTCTTTTACGGAGTTTTTTTTAAGAAAAAGATTCAAGTCATAATCGAAAAAACGTGTCATCCTATGGTGCGCCATCAATATATTCTCTTTGAGTATTAGCTTTTCTATGTGGGGACATTCGCGAGCTACTTCTAGTATTTTCCTTGCATTAAATAGATCGATAGCATTATGACTGAGGTCAATCACTCTAATGGCTTTTTGGTATTTTTTGATTGCTTTGAGAATTTCTTCTACTGATATAAAACTGGCTTGACTTTCTTGCTTGTCAAGGTGATCATTGCTATCTTTAAAAAGATGATCAGAAGCAATTTGTGCGGTGTAACTACCACGCAAGTCTAGTAGGCCTGTTGTAGGTTCATAAGTGCCGAATATGCCAGCAATAACTTTTGCTAGGTAACAACTTGCTGAGGTAGATGCAAATGATTGGGAGTTCTTTCTTGTCAAGTATAAATGCCTTGCAGAAGAATTAATTGCCTGATGATGGCCCAGGTATATGCTATTTAGCAGCCGTTGAGCTGTTTTTCTTGCCCAGAAAGGCAAGAAGCCATCATAAAAAAAAATTGTCATAGTTGGTTAGTCAAGCGTATTTTGCTATAAAATACAATAATTAATTGACTTGACCAAAGAATATTTTCTGCTGGTTGGTGATGTCCGAAATAAACTAGTTGCCTTATTGATTTTTGACTCTTGCAGCATGATCTGCTACCCTTAGTGCTTCTATGATCTCCCCGATATTACCATCTAGCATGCCGGGTAGATTATGATTAGTATAGTGAATTCTGTGATCAGTCACGGCTGAGCGGGGATAGTTGTAGGTTCTGATTTTAGCCGATCGATCTTGACTGCCTACTATACTTTTGCGCTCTTGTGATATGGAGTCTTGCTGTTCTTTGAGCGCTTGTTCATAAAGGCGTGCTCGCAGTACTTTTAGGGCTTTATCGTAATTTTTGATTTGTGATTTTTCGTCTTGGCAGGAAACGACAATACCACTGGGCATATGTGTCAAACGAACAGCAGAGTAGGTTGTATTAACCGATTGCCCTCCGGGACCTGATGAGCAAAATGTCTCTTTTTTGACTTCTTTCATGTCGATATGTACCTCCACATCATCTACTTCTGGTAAGACAACAACACTAGCAGCTGAGGTATGCAAACGCCCTTGTGTTTCTGTAGCGGGCACTCGCTGTACACGATGTACTCCAGACTCATATTTTAGCTGTCCATAGACATCATGGCCACTGACAGTAGCAATAATTTCTTTATATCCTCCAGAAGAACCAGCTGTAAAATCTGCAATTGTCAATTGCCACCCCTGTAAGTCAATAAAACGGTGATACATGCGAAAAAGATCACCTACCCAAATGGCTGCTTCATTACCTCCAGTACCTGCTCTGAGTTCTAGTATAATATCTTTGCTATCATTGGGGTCTGCAGGGACTAGCATCCTTTTCAGTTCTTTCTCAAGTTGGATAGCTGTGGCTTCTAATTCTTTTTTTTCTTCTTTAGCCATCAATAGAAAAGCCTCATCTTTTTCAGTACGGAAAATTTCTTGGTTTTCTACTAAAAGCTCCTGATTTTGTTCATAAGCTTCTATTTTATCCACAATCTTGCTCATTTCTTTGTGTTCTTTGCTGAGCTTAATAAACCGCTTAGAGTCTTGCGCTATTGATGATTCACCTAGTAGAGTCTCTAGCTCTTTGAGTTTGTTTTTGAAGTTCTTGAATTGTTTTTGCATATACTATGGCGATATACTAAAATATTGTTTTGCTAACTATCATACAGGCAAATATAATAAGGTACACGCTTATGAGCTCTATGAAAAGAGCTACCTTTCTATAAGAGTATTCTTTTTTTAGTAAAAAAGGGTTCAATTGCATGTCAGCAGGGAAATATCTATACGGCTAGATAGCATCATGGCTGCTACCTAGCTTACTGAATAATACAAGCTAGGTAAATAGATAACTTCATATAAGGGGTAATATCGCAACCAATGGATTTCCCTTGATGCAAGAATATTAATCACCCAGAGAAACTTAATAATCCAAACTTTCCGCGTATCTTTACCTAGTTCTGTTCAGCTAAGTTAAAAACGCTGTTAATTAGGCCATAATAGTTGATATAGCAAGAGGACTTGGCTAAGTTGATTATTTTTTTGGTTAAAAAATTTTGATTTTTTACAGAAAGAGTTATATTTGCTCCTAATTGGCAGCTAAATTTAGTTTTTAGCATAACTAATACTTAACCTACAAATTTTTAATTACACTAAAACCTGATATGATGAACTTTAAAACTATGAAAAAATCGAACGCTTTATTTGGTATCTTAGCATTTTCTATGGCTAGCTTATTTGCTGCAACCCAAAATGATCAAATGGTAGGGGTCACGTTTTGGATGAAAAAAGGCAGTGTCCCATTTGAAAAAATAAGTGATGTCAAAACTTTAAATGAAATGAAAGCAAATCCTACGAAGAGCAACTATTTTAAGAAAGAATTAAAACTAAAAAAAGATGATTTAATCAACACATATATCTCCTTACGTCAACAAAATATTGATCCTTTAGATCTTGATATAATCAAGTTCAATAATGAGGGTAGTATTGACAAGAATAATCCCACTTTTTTCTCGTCAGAAGCAGCAGGTGACTATGCTTTAGTTAAGAAAAAAAGTGCAAAAACTAGTATACAAGTTACATTATCCAATGGAACCAAAGAACTTAAGAAATTCGCTAAGGTTGGAATTTACGATGATACTCATTTTGGCGAATTACTTCATCACTGCCTTTACAATTACGAAAAAAAAATCGATGAGAGCCGTTTACAAAATATCTCTTTCAAGTACAAGGATAAAGATGGTAAAGATGTAGAACTTAAAGGGGATAATTTTCGACCTGATATGATAATTAAAAATAAGTATGATTTTCTTACCCATAAAAAAGAATGTACCTTCATAGTAAGAGAATTAGATAGTGATAAAAAAGGTGCTTTCCTCTCATTCTTATCATTCTTAACAAGTCGCTGGGGTATTGCCACTATCGTTGTAGTGATATTGGGTATTGTAGCAGTTGCTACCTTCAGAATGTGGG
>JBCCTJ010000030.1:0-9356 GCA_039198585.1 Bacteroidota bacterium | reverse complement strand
AATAAGGGTATGCCTTCTCTGAATTGCTTCAAGGCTTTTGCTTTCATTTCTTCTAAGGTGTGTTTGTTCATAATGTCTAAGGTTAAATGTTAAATAATCAAAGTTAAATTTTCCTTAGACAGAGTTTAAATTACACTCCCATCTAAGGTTAAATGTTAAATAATCAAAGTTAAATTTTCCTTAGAAAGAGTTTAGATTACTCCTCCGTTGATTGTTTAATGGTTTTGGATAACTTGAATTTGCTCGTTGGTCCATAGATGCCTCACTTGAATAAATCTATGTTCGGTATTATGCTTTCGATAAATTACATCAAATTGATGGTGACGAACACACGTAACTGCTTTTGAATATGTAAATTGAATACTATTATCTGCTAAGATAATGTTGATTTGATAAGGTATCCTTTCAATAGCTTTCTGAACAAGTGCTTTGCTTGTTGCTGTTGTTTTGTGTTTGTAACTCTGTGCAAATACAAACTTATTCCTTTGATCAATAAGGAAACAATGATAAGTTCTATCCGCTTGTGTGGGTATAACCGTGCTATCAATATGTATATATCACTGCATATATTTTTTGAATGACTTTTTTGTGTAAACCTTTTTCCCCTCATTTTGAGCAAGTTTACCAATGTCATGTCTTTTTAGACATCTATGTAATAATAAATGAGTTAGTCGAGGTATTGTTTCTTATGAAGCATATAAACAATCGTCGAGTAGTAAAAGCTTCTTTTCCTAAAAGTTACAATTATAGATTCTTCTTAGACGGCTAATATAGTAGAACGCGGACTTTTAGGGTCTATAAGCATATCATGTGTATAGTTTCTTTTACGTCACTTCCATAGGTTTTTTTTATTGGCTCCTAACTTTTTGCTACTTGATCGACGTTTTCTTTACTATGTTGTATTTTTTTACGAGTTACCTCTGTTGTTCGGGCGCAGCCATGTAATAATTGTGATATAATTGTTTCTTTAACTGCATTTTAATCAAAAAACTAGATAGTCCATTACAACTTGCAATTAACTTGGGAATTAAATTCCCAAGGCTTAGCTAAACTAGTAGGTACCAGCTAAGCCTTGTCAACTAACTAATGCTAATAAAATCTGAAAGAAATTTTTTTATAAAAAAATTTCTATACTTAACCTCCTAATTACTCTTATTTTTACAAAATGAACAGAGAAAAATCTACTACCCAAGCCAACATAAAAAGCACTACTATAGCTATATCTTGCATTAACTTGAGTGCTATTTTTTCTTACAAGATGTTCTACTTTTTGACATTTTTAGGATATATGCTAGGCTGCTTATCTTGGTTATTAGCACTTAGGCTAAGTAATAAATGGATTATAGTAAAAAGAAAAAAAGTTAACCGACCATTCAAGAGTCTAGTATGGAGCCAATTATGGCGCTTTTTGTTCTTATTTATAGCCTTTCTATCACTTTATAACACTTTAGTAGATATCTTGATTCAAGATAGACAATTATTGATTCAATTTTTCTTTGGCGAAGCAAGCATGTTGATGATACCTATTTTGGTTCCAATCGTAGAAATGATACGCGCTGTAGTAAGAATGATCACTTCTTAAACATTGATCGTGAATTATCCACTAGTTTTTTGTAATCCCATAAATAGTTAGTTTTCCCTTTGAACAATGAAAAAATATTATTCGAAATTTCTTGTAGTAGTAGTAGGCCCTACAGCTGTAGGTAAAACAGGCTTATGTCTACGAATCGCTCAAAATTTAGGCTGTGAAATTATTTCTTCTGATGCTCGGCAAGTTTATCAAAAGATGAATATAGGTACAGCGAAACCTACTCTTGAAGAACAACAAGCAGTACGGCATCATATGATCGATGTAGTTCCTCTGGAAAGGAGTTATCATGCATCTGCCTTTGCAGAAGATAGTCTTCGTATTATGGAAGATTTATGGAAAAAATCTTCGACTGTTATCATGACAGGAGGCTCTGGTTTGTATATACAGTCAGTGTGTAAAGGGCTCTCAGATATGCCAGATATAGATCCTAGCCTACGAAATTTACTAATAAGTCAGTTAAAAAGGGAAGGATTAGCTCCACTACTTGAAAAGCTGAAAAGCGAAGACCCTCTTTATTACCAAGAAGTAGATCGCAATAACCCTAGAAGAGTACTACATGCTTTAGAGGTATCTCTATCTGGACAATACCCCTATTCTTACTATCGCAAACAGTCGCTTCCGAAACGCCCTTTTAATATCATCAAGATAGGATTATACCGAGAAAGGGAAGTATTAAAGAAGAGGATTGCTACGCGCATCGAGCAAATGCTAGAAGAAGGGCTAGTGGAAGAGGTACGCTCTTTAATGCCTTATCAAAGCTATGCGTCATTGGCCACAATAGGTTATCAAGAACTTTTTTCTTTCTTACAAGGGGAAATAACACTAGAAAAAGCTATACAAAATATCACAACGCATACCAATCAGTATGCTAAACGACAAATGACATGGTTTCGACGTGATCCAGCTATTCAATGGTTTCATCCAGATGAAGAAGAAAAGATCATAAACTACCTTACAAAAAGATTGGAAGCATTCTACAGCTAGCAAGGCTCTAGCTGAGCATATTGTAAGAGTAGCGTTTTATTTCCTCCAAGAGTGAAGTTGACTTCTACCTTAGGATAGGGTCCTTCAGTAGCCATTTTCGTAATCCTACCTTTTCCAAAAGTAGGGTGCTTGACCTCCATATGAAGTGTCAAGGGAGGAATAGGACGTTGTGGCGAACGAGAAGATCGCAAAGATCGCAAAGATGTTTTGTCTTTAGGCAAAGAGGTAGTAGACAAGTGAGATCGTTGCTTTTCAACATACTTCCTAGTGTATTGAGAAGAGGATAATGCATTATTTACAGGCAATTGTGCAATTTCCAAGCAAGAAGGATCAAGCTCACTTAAAAAACGACTGGGCATACTACGCATGAGCTGTCCATTAACAAAGCGATTTTTAGTATAAGTAATGGTGAGCCTTTTTTTAGCACGGGTTATTGCAACAAAAGCAAGGCGCCTTTCTTCTTCTATATCTTGAGGAGAATGGAGCATGCGCCATGAAGGGAACACCTCTTCTATCATGCCTGTTATGTAAAGCGCAGGCCATTCAAGTCCTTTGGCTCTATGAGCTGTAATCAATGACACTTTTGCCATATCATTTTCTTCTTCTTCCTGCAAAAGCAAAGCAATATCTTGCAAAAAAGCAGCTAGTGTATTTTCTTCTGGTTGCTCCTCATAAAAAGCTTGTATACTACTAAAGAGTGCCTCAATGTTTTCTTGTCTTTTGGGGCTTACCAATCCTTTTTGTTGATCAGCAAGCTCTTCTTCACGCAGCATAGTCAGTAATCCTGTCTTTTGAGCTACTTGAAGTGCTATAGCATGAGGAGGATCGCATACAAGCTGCTGACGCGCTTCCTCTATTACATTGACAAAACTTACTATCTTTTGGGCTACCGTACCTCCTACCCATTGAGGAGCCTCTCGTAAAGCACTCCAGTAACTTTTTTGCTGATCAAGAGCATATTTTTTTAGCTTATTAAGGGTAGTAGGGCCTATTCCTCTTTTAGGCAGATTAATCGTTCTTAGCAAAGCTTGTTCATCATTGGGGTTGACGACAAGACGAAGGTAGGCTAGTAAATCTTTGACCTCTTTTCTTTGGTAAAAGGATATACCTCCTATCACTTGATAGGGAATATTGAGCTTCCTAAGTGCATCTTCTATCGGTTTACTTTGTCGATTGGTACGATATAAAATGGCAAAATCTGTATAAGCCAACTGATGCCTTTGACGCTGGGTAAAGATATCGTGTGCCACGAATCGGGCTTCATCTAAGTCATTAAGACAAGGCACAATATGGATAGGATCGCCTTCATGGTTTTCTGTAAAAAGGTGCTTAGCATGCTGCTTATTATTCTTAATAAGTTGATTAGCGGCTTGAATAATGCGTTTTGTAGAGCGATAGTTTTGCTCTAGCTTAATGATCTGTGCTTCTGGAAATAGCTTGGGAAATTCAAGCATATTACTAATATTGGCTCCTTGAAAAGCATAAATACTCTGGGCATCATCTCCTACTATAAAAAGATTATGACTGGATGCCACTAGCTGACGGAGAATGGCATACTGCACTTCATTAGTATCTTGAAACTCATCTACCAAAACATAGCGGAAGCGCTCTTGGTACTTACTCAGTATCTGTGGATTTTCTTGAAAAAGACGATAAGTATAGAAAAGTATATCATCAAAATCAAGTGCTTGAGATGCTTGACAGCGTTGTTCATAATGCTGATAGATAGTAGCTATTTCTGGTAGTCGACGATATCGGTCCTCTTGCATCCAGTTATCATCTTCAGCATAAGCTTTTGCATTGACTAAGGATTTTTTGGCTGCCCCAACTCTATTAAGAATTTTATTAGGCACATATTTTTGGGGATCTAAATTGAGCTCTTTAACTATGGTTTTAATCAAGTTTTTACTTTCTTCCTCTGCATAAACTACAAAATGATTATCTATCCCCATTTGTTTTCCCTCAATGCGCAAGATTCTACTAAAAACACTATGAAATGTACCTATCCAGAGACGGTCAAGTGTGGCTTGTAACTCTTGTTCAATACGAGCGCGCATTTCCAAAGCTGCTTTTTTGGTAAAGGTAAGTACTAATATTTGATGAATTGAGATATCTCTTTCTTGGATTAAGTAAGCAACACGACGGCTAATAATACGTGTCTTACCAGCACCAGGGCCTGCGATTACCATGCAGGGGCCGAGATCATGTATAACAGCTTTCTTCTGTTTATCGTTTAGATCATTGATCATAGGCTTCATTATTGTCTATCTTCATCATCTTTCTTCCTCTATTTTTCACAAGGCAATACAGAAGCCAAGAACAGGTGATTGATGAGAACAGTCCCCCAAGTTAGCAACTTATCGATATTTAGACTCTTTGTAATAAAAAGTTATCAATCCTTAATACCATCAGGGATATCGGAAGAGATCTCATTGTTACCTTTGCCTTTTTGGGTATACTTTGAATAACTATAACCCAATGCACCTCCTACAGCTCCTAAGACGCTGAGCCCTACTAGTGCACCTGATACATTATGCGATTCTCGATCCTCACCCTCTTTGTAGGATATCATATCCTGATCATTGAGCACAGAAGAGCGATTCGTCACTTTTTCTTCGGAAGTTTCGAGAGGATCGCGTTCTTCTTGATAAGGTTCTACTTCTTCAGATGCTTCTTCCAAACTGAATACATGCTCTATATTTTTATCTATTTCTATACCTTCATCAATGCCATCTTTTGCAAACAATTGAGATGAACTCACTTTTTGATCAGCTTTTTTAACATTATTCAGCTCAAAATTACTGGCTTGATTGAGTGCTTCTCCATCCAGTAGCTCTGCTTGGTTGAATTCTTCTTGCAAGAGACTCTTCTGATCGCTATGACTTCCATTTACACCAATTTTATTGAGTATTTTCACCTGGTCTTCGTCTGATTGTGAACTTTCTTCCTTCAATGATTCCTCAGCAGTGCTCTCTTCTTCCTGGCTAGTTAGGGACCCACTTTTTACTTGGCCAATCTGTATCTGACTACTCTTTGACTGGCTACTTTCTTCTATATCTATTTCTTTTTCACTATCCTCTTCAGCATAGGGATCTTGATAACTTCTTCCTTGAGTAGCTACCACATTACTATCAAGATTGGGGACAGGATTAAGTTTGAGGTTAGGATACCCCTGATGTCTATCTTCTAGATTAGGCTCTACAGAGATTGCTGGGTTGTATGCAAAAGTAGCAGGGGCAGCATCTACAATTTTATCTTCATCTATAGCAGCAAGCGGAGCACTAGCATTCACCATCGAGCTACTCATCTTGTTTTGATTCGGAGGAGGTGGAGAAGAGTTACTTCTTTTTTTATCTAGCTTTTTAGATTTTTTCGTGAATTTATCGTATTTATTTTTGAGTGGATCTATAAAATTTCCCTGAATATATTGATCATTAATGCCAGCCTGTTTAAGATATTTGATCACCTCGATATCAACCTGCATATCCGTGGGAAGTTCATTGATCTTTTTTTGAATGACCTTTTTCTTATCTATTTTGCTCATTATTTGTTGAGGTGGATCATTTTGAGCTAGTATACGCTTCTGAGTAGTCACCCCTAGAGAGTGACTCTGATTATTTTTTTTTATTGGCTTTGGAAGAGTTTCATGAGTATGCTTTTCGAAATATGTCTGCTCTACTATAACATTCTGATTCGGTTGCTCTATTTTTTTGACAGTGGACTGCTTTTCTATCACCGCCTCTTTTGAAGTCTTTTTTTCCTTGATAGTAGTCACTTTTTCTATTACAAGCTTCTCCTTAGACTCTTTTTTAGTACTCTTGTTAAGAAATCCAAATTGAACCAGTGGTTTATGCTTATTTTTTTCATATAACACTACATGCTCTTGGCTTCCTTTTTGACTCAGTTGTAAAAAATGCACATAATTATCAAAAAGGAAGCCATCAATAGCATATTGTTGCTCATTAATATTCACCCACAAGCTATTACTAGTATGATTACTATCAGGCTCTTTTTGTTTGGTAAAATAGTGCAAAATGTAAGGTATATCAAACCAAACCCATCTTACTTTTTTAAGCTGAAAGCCTATTAAAACTCTATTTTTAGCATCTAGTTTAATACCCGTCTTAACATTTTTTTTGATGCTATTTGTCCCATTATATCTATATCTATTATAAATGGCAATAGGCATTTTTTGAGAACACAAAGGCGAACTTATTTCTGCTTTCAAGATAGGATGCGTATTTTTATCATCACTTGTTATTAACCTGTTTTTCCCCTTAGTAAAGCCAGGTATCATACTTTTATTTATGACTGTATTCTTGAGCTTAATTCCTTTTTTAGCTTGAAATCCCAATTTCCACATCTGATTCAAAGAAGGCTGATAATACACATTATCCACTCTAATTGAATAAAGAGGGAATGGATTGGTCTGGTTGGCTTCCTCTATTTCTCTCTTCCTGAATGATTTTAATAGAGTTATAATAGGCAACTCTATTTTTTCCATTTTGACCAACATGGTAAGCTCATTAGCCTCTTTTTTGTTTTTCTTGATACTTATAAGTATTTGGTTCTTCCCATCATTGTTAGGAAGGTAAAGAGTAGCATATTGCTTTTTATTGATTATTCTTATTTGGAAAGGGTGTTCAAAGTCCGCAGAAGAGTGATTTTTCTTAGTAACCTTGGCTGATATTTTGGTATACTGACTGCCAAAAGAATTCTTATTGATAGAAATTTCGAAGATATTATTTTCAGACAAGTCAGTACTAAAATTGTAATCTTCAGCAGGTGCATACTTAGTAAGGTTTTCAAAGAATTGCTTTGAATCTTTATTCTGAACAGCAACATCGTAACCATTATCTATTGTCGTTACGTTTTGTAGTTCAGCACTTTTATCTGACATCTCAGATATCTCCTCCTCAAAATTGATTTCATTTTGTATATCGTCAATTGCTTGATCCTCCGTTTGAGGTCCAGATGGAAGGCATAAACTAAGAGGAATTCCCAAAATAATGAATAATAGGAGGCTGAATAGAGTACATTTTTTCATTGTATATTGTCTTACAAGTTTTAAACGTATATTTTTGTATGCTTATTGTTCTCACTAACAAAATATAGACAAATAAGATAGCTAATAGTAATATATATCCTATCGATAGTTGAGCCAGTCAATTCACAGCAATATGTGATTTATATGACTCTTGATGCTGATGGCAGGTAGCTACAGTTAGTCTCCTTGCATACTATTGTTAAGAGCGAAAAGCCACAACAACGCATTCACCATCTTTCACAAAAAAATGTTAGATAGTTCAATGTAGGCAATGAATAGCATAAATTAGAAGTGAACCTTGATTTAGATTATTGCCAAATATACAATCTACAATGCCTCATCTACACTTGCCTCTTCACAATATTATTCTATTGAGCATATTGCTGCATTGCTTTCCTTTACAAGGAAGTGAAACCCCCATAATTAAAGCGCAAGCACGTCATGCAATTCATGCTGTCAAGCGCAGAAATCAATATAAACAGAATGTTCAGTTATATGAAAAAAAAATTCAAGAAAAAGAATCTAAACTAGGCAAAAATGACTCACTTCTTGTCCCACTGTATGAAAAATTAGGACTGCTCCATTATCAGTTTAAAAATTATCGGCAAGCTACTACTTACTATGAAAAAGCGTTACAAGTTCGATTGAGCCCTAATGGGAAAAGTAACAAAAAAGCAATCATCAATCTTTTGAGTAATTGTGGACTAGCTTACTATTTTCAAAAAGAAAATGTATTAGCGCTAGCAAAACATAGAACCATTTTAACCTTAATCAATAGCAGCAACTTAGAAAATACCAATCAAGATCAAGTAGTCAAGCAAATGTATATGAACTACTTGTTCAAAACTCATATTAATATAGCAGCTGTTTATGTGCAAATGAAGCAGTATCACAACGCCATAGAAGAATACTTAAATGCCGGAGACCTAAAAAATGAAATCTCACTAGGTAGCCTTTATTTAGCTCATTTTTATCACGATCTTGCAAATGCTTACTATCAAAGCAACCAGATTACTAAAGCAATTACCAACTATGAGATTGCTTCAAAATTACAAGAAAAAGAATTAGGCGAAGCAGACTTTATCACACTCACGACATGGCAGCAACTAGGAGATGCTTATCGAGCTAATTATGACTTTACAAAAGCCAAAAATTATTATGAAAAAACATGGCAGTCAGCCCAAAAATATTTACCTGAGAATCATACATTGATGGTTTCTATCGATAGAAACCTGAAAGAAATAAAAAGAGAAATGATACAAAGCAGGCAAAAAGAAGAGAAAGCAAGAAGCAAAAATGATAGCTGGAAAAATAATGAGCAAATTACAGAAAGTCTCAGTCCATCTCGCAATATAACGATCCCGTCCAAGAGTCAATATCCACCCTCTAAAACCTATATGCTTAGCTCTTCTATTCCTGTTATAGGTGCCATGCTAGGCATCGCTGGTATAGCCAAAGCAACTAAAAATAGCAGTAAAAAGAGAGCTAAAGAAAAAATAGGCATTGCTAACTAAAAAAGAGTACTTTACCCTTACAGTAACTCAATAGTATGTTATAGCTCAGGTCAAGAAATGTTATCTGCTAAAGTAAAATTGGGAGTGTAATTTAAACTCTGTCTAAGGAAAATTTAACTTTGATTATTTAACATTTAACCTTAGACATTATGAACAAACACACCTTAGAAGAAATGAAAGCAAAAGCCTTGAAGCAATTCAGAGAAGGCATACCCTTATT
>JBCCTJ010000029.1:0-9465 GCA_039198585.1 Bacteroidota bacterium | reverse complement strand
TCTAATAGACGTTCTACAGCTTGTTGCTTTATACCTTCCCAGGTTACTTGATTTATTTCTTTTTGTTGTTTATTCATGATTAAAAAATTTAAAAGTGTAAAATTGTTTTTTTACTTTGACACAATTAAATGATTTAACCCTACTTTTTCATTTTCCGGGATTTTTATAATTTTTATCAGCTCTTCTTATCTAGAAAAATGTTAATAGAGTCTCTTATATAGCTATTTTTAATGATTTTTACAGTTGCGGATCTTCCTAACTGCTCCTACATAGACTAATTGCTCACTCAGCAACGCTGCACTTTTCTCGATAGATACTAAAGCTTGGTTAGGTTAGTAATTATTTTAATAGATTTGCTTTAATATACTTATTATTTATCATGTTTTATAAAATACTTTCGACCTCATTATTATTAGTGTTCTTTACTACGCCTTCTCTTTATAGTTATAACCAATCTCCTACTTCGTACAAATCGCATACGCTCAGCTATACAGCTTTGAAGCAACATAAAAATGAGATGACTCGTCAAAAAAAGGTGGTGGAGTACACTCTCAAGTTAGCAATCATTACTATCACGGCTGTACTAGCATACTTATTCTACAGCAAGTATTCACATTCAAGTCATAATGTCATTAGGAGTCCAGACACAACAGAAGACCAAAGTGATAGCATAAGCAATGAAAATGGTGATGAAGAAGAATCTTCAGGTAATAGTGAGAACGATGTCAGTAGTTCTTCGTCAGAAGATAGTGCCGAAGAAGATAGTGATAGCATAAGCAATGAAAATGGTGATGAAGAAGAATCTTCAGGTAATAGTGAGAACGATGTCAGTAGTTCTTCGTCAGAAGATAGTGCCGAAGAAGATATGGTAAATACTGTCAACGAAGAAACGTTCTATGATGATGATGTATTGAGTATGGATGCTACTCAATGGGATTCTTATTTACTCGCTAAATTACACAAGCAGCTCCCTATGAATTCAAACGAAATAAAACCAGGCAGACGAGTTGATTTAAATCTTTTCAAGAAACAAGAAGGTGACAGTGAAGAAACAGCAAAGTTGCAATACAGTATTCGCGATATGGCGATGCACGCTACTGAAGAAGGTATGATTGCCTATATTTATGGGGAGGGGCAATATAGTAATAGTCACTTATTCATATGGAGAATCATTAAAGATACAAGTTGCAATATTCCTTATATCAAGCTTGTTACTTTTAAAAAATTATCTAAGAGTACTACACTAAAAATTCTATCCTTTGAGAAAAATGAATTATGGTTAGCAACTGACAAGAAAATTGTAAAGTACAGTAGAGAATGGCTGACAAATGCTGAAAATGATTGGACTATACAGCATCCAAATTTTAGAGACTATTATCGTGTCGTTACTACCCATAACGTTAAAGGGGATCTTGGATTGGCGGAAAAAGAGCGAATTCATACAGTTTATATGACTACAGATTATGTATATGGTCTGTGTGATGCCTATGATTCTTATGGCTTGGACCAAGCTAATCACAATCCACGCCTTTTTAGATATACTAAAAATAGTAACGAATCGCCTATTATTTGTAATATAGACAAAATCAGTTTCCCAACAACAGATGTAGAATATTACTGCATGCATATGATCCAGCCTAACCTTAGGAACCCAGATCAGGTATTTGTAGGACTTCAAGCTGTTTCATTGTTCTATAACGAAAGTGCAATATCCTCTTGTTTCCTTTATGATCTGCATAGTAAGAGTAAAATCAAAACTTTTGAAGATAATAGATACAACACCATGCTTATTATCAATCCTCAGGGAGATAAAGTGTACTATTATGACCCTTCTTGGGAAAGAGTAAAAGTTGAAAATCCATTTGCATTAGTAAGTGATGGTGATCAAAAGACTTTTCGTGCAATAAGAGGTTTAACCTTTACCACTCCTTATGGATTTAGTAAGAGTGGGCACTACCTTTTTATTGCTGAAAAAATGGTAGACAACCGTAGATTTTGGTATAATATCAGGTGTTATCTACTAGTAGACAGTAATAACCAGAGAAGTAGAAGTGATTACATTAATATACTTAATATTACAGAAGAGCTATTAGGAAACTTTAATAGTGATATTAGGCGCATACAAGTGAGTCCATCTGGAAAGGAGCTTATTGTTGTCACACCACAATATGTGCTACTATATGATATGACGAAAATTCTAACAGGAGCGAGAAA
The DNA here is from genome assembly GCA_039198585.1 of Bacteroidota bacterium. Taxonomy (GTDB): domain Bacteria; phylum Bacteroidota; class Bacteroidia; order Cytophagales; family Amoebophilaceae; genus JBCCTJ01. The sequence continues at coordinate 7,251 of JBCCTJ010000029.1, read as the reverse complement.
GCTACAGCCAATGTCAAAGAAAAAACTAGCTCATTTTTTTAGTAGAATCATACCTAGTAGTGTGCAATTTTGTAGTCATCCAAAACAATCAATCTTAGCTGTTTTTTCTGAAAGTATCCCCCAACGGGTAGGAGAACTATTCTTACACCATGATTTTATACTTACATAATCAGCCAATAAGCAAATACAGACTTCTAGTACTACCGATTATGAAGAATATGATATGCTGTATCATACTACAACTACTTGAACACGCTCTATATCAAGAAGAAATGCGCGAACCTTTGCATGAATAGCCATCAAATACTTATTATTGCCTATCAAGAACAAAATCTCTCTAAAAAATATATCTACAGCTATTGAGAATTTACACGATCATAATTCTTACCTGACAATCATTATGTATACAATCGAACAGCTTAAAAGGCTTTTACCAACAGAATTAAAAGAAATTGCTAGAAAAATAAACATTGAAGAATATGAAAATATTGATCTTCAGGATCTTATTTATAAGATCCTAGATCAGCAAGCTCTTATGCCCGAAGAAAGCTACGAAAAAAATAAGACAATACAAGCAAGCGATAAGGAGCATAAAAAGGCTATCACTGAAGCAAAAAAAAAAGAAAGTACATCTGCTCATAAAGCTAACGATAAAAATAAGAGAAATAGCAAGGTAAAAAGAGATTCCCAGCAAAATCTAGATCACAATAAACAAGAAAAAAATAATAGAACTAGCCAATTAGAGGCCTTTGCGGGTCTTGTAGAAGCAGAAGGAGTTTTAGAGATTATGAGTGAAGGATATGGCTTTTTACGCTCTTCTGACTACAATTACTTGCCTAGTCCAGATGATGTATATGTTTCTCATCATCTTATTAAAACATGGAGACTAAAGAAAGGAGATACCGTTCGCGGCAAACTCAGAATTCCAAAAGAAGGAGAAAAATACTTTGGTTTGATGAGTATAGATATGGTGAATGGGCAAGACATGGAAGGTATGAAAAGTCGTGTTAACTTTGAATACCTAACTCCCTTATTCCCGAAAGAAAAATTACAGTTAAGTACAAAGTCTAATCAATATGCTACTCGTATTATTGACTTACTGGCCCCTATCGGTAAAGGACAACGTGCTATGATCGTAGCTCCTCCTAAGGCTGGAAAAACAACATTGCTTAAGGAAATAGCGAATGGAATTGCACATAACCACCCAGAAGTATATCTGATTATTCTTATGATAGGGGAAAGACCTGAAGAAGTGACTGATATGCGCCGTAATGTTCATGCAGAAGTGATTGCCTCTACTTTTGATGAACAAGATGAAAATCATGTTAAAGTGGCTAATTTAGTTTTAGGCAAAGCAAAAAATATGGTAGAGTGTGGGCATGATGTTGTGATCATTCTTGATTCTATTACGCGACTTGCACGTGCCCATAACATTGTTACTCCTGCCTCAGGAAAAATCCTTTCAGGAGGAATAGATGCCAATGCTATGCACCACCCCAAGCGCTTTTTCGGTGCAGCCAGAAATATAGAGCATGGAGGCTCTCTTACAATTATTGCTAGTGCGCTTGTCGAGACAGGGTCACGTATGGATGAGCATATATTTGAAGAGTTCAAAGGAACTGGTAATATGGAACTTCAGCTACAAAGGTCACTTGCTAACAAAGGATTATATCCAGCTATAGATGTACACAAGTCAAGTACTCGTCGTGGTGAAGATCTACAAAATCCAGAAAAACTAAAGAATATTAATATCTTAAGAAGGGTCATGTCAGATATGAAAATAGATGAAGCTTTAGAGTTCTTGATTAGCAATATGAAAGGAACAGAAAACAATGAAATATTCTTAGCTTCTATGGATCGATAAGATTGTAAAATAGCTTCATAATGAATAAAGGACGAAGTCAAATTATTGGCACACTGCTTTTGGTAATTGTTTTGTTTCTACATTTTCGTTTTTTCTCACATACAAACAAAAAAGAATCTGTAGCGATTCAAGAAAAACAAAAATTAGTGGCTGCTAGCAAGCTACTACTTTTTGTACAAAAAAAACTAGATAATACGCTCTTATCTAGTGATAACATTGTTCTTGAAAATGAGGATATGCGTGTTTTACTTTCTCCACAAGGAGCAAGAGTAGTAGGTGTACAACTAAAAAAATACACAACCTTCGATCAAAAACCCTTACATTTATTGACTGCTCTAAATAGCAATATGAAAATAGAGCTGACTACGAAAGAAGGAGCTAAGGTTGATCTGTCAGCACTTCTCTTCAGTAGTGAAATCAACCAAGATAAATGTGGAACAACCATTACCTTGACACATATGTTTGATCAAGAAAGTAATCAGTGGATTCGCATTCAGTTCTATTTGTCTAGTAAAGGGTATATTGTCACTTGTCATATGACTACAAGTGATAATCTAGCAGTTAATAAAGCATATGAGTTATCCTGGATTCAGCATTTAGCCAACCAAGACAACCATATAGAAATCACTCGTCGCAATACATTAGTTCAATACCAAGATCATAAGCAATATATGCGCTCTCTGAGAGATAAAAAAGATCAACCTGTTCACACCAAATTAGACAAACCAGCTAGCTGGGTGAGTATCAAGACCAATTATTTTTTGCAGGGAATTACATCTTCTGATTCTTTTCAAGGAACTGAATTGCTTGTACAGCCCCCAGCAAAAGGAGAAAATCACATCGTGAAATCTGTAGGTATTAAAATAAAAACAATAGGTTCATTGCAATTTTTCTTCGGACCTAATGACTATTATACTTTGAAAGGGTTTGCCAAGAATTTTGAAAATAATCATTACTTAGGGCCTAGAATATTTCGCCCTATCAATACTTATATTATTCTTCCTATTGCAGGCTACTTGCATCAATATATAGCTAACTATATATGGGTGCTATTGATTCTTATTCTAATTTTTGCACTTTTGCAGTTTTACTTTAACTACCAAGGCCATGTAAATAGCATTAAAATGCATGCTTTGAAGCCCATGCTTGCTGCCATTAATGCATCTAATAAAGAAAAATCCAGTAAAGACCTGGAAACTATGCAGTTGTACAGAAAGGCAGGAGCCAATCCACTCAAACAGCTGCTATCAATCTTTATTCAGATACCTATTTTTATATGTATGATCAATTTCACACGCTATAAAATTGACTTTAGGCAACTCTCATTTCTATGGATACCAGATATTTCAACTTATGATGACTTGCTATCTTTACCTTTTTCCATACCGCTTATTGGCAACTTCATCAGTTTGATGGGACTTATAGGTACTTTTTTACCCATTGTAGTAGAAAATCTTAAGAAAAAACCACCAGAACAGACAGGCACACAAAATAGACTACTGACTTATGGGTTACCACTTATGTTGATGTTCGTTTTCAATACCTATCCTGTTAGTTGGTGGATTTATCGCATTTTCTCTAGCTTGTTAGATTTATGCCAACAGCTAATTATTAGACTGATTGTTAATGAAGAGGCTATCACACAGGCAACCCTATCGAAAATGGCAAACAATGATGCTATCAACCCCAAAAGATCACGTGCCCAAACAAGACTGCAAAAGAAAATAGAGAAGAAAAAACAATAAACAATTCTTTATGCAACTTCCCCTAAGTGAACAAGAAATATTGCGCCAAAAAAAAGTTGATAAACTACGCAGCCTTGGTATCAACCCCTATCCTTCTGCTAGCTTCTTTGCTAATACAACAGTTGCGAAAACTATCAGCATCTATCAAGAAGATAGCACTAAAAAACAAGAAGTCATTCTTGCTGGGCGTATTATGAGTAGGCGCATCATGGGAGCAGCATCTTTTATAGAAATACAAGATCATACTGGTAAAGTCCAGCTTTATATTCATCGTGACTCTCTTTGCCCGGGAGAAAACAAAACCTTCTATAACGAAATATTTAAAAAACTACTGGATATAGGAGATATTGTGGGTATACAAGGATATACGTTTACAACCAAAACAGGGGTTTTAGCTATTCATACTACTACTCTCAAACTTCTTAGTAAGGCTATTAAGCCTTTACCTAGTGTGAAAGAAGTCAAGTCTGCTGCTAATAAGAACGAAACTTTTTATAGCTTTTCTGATCCTGATCAGCGCTATAGGCAGCGCTACGTAGATCTAATTCTTAACCAACATGTACGAGATACTTTTCAGAAAAGAACGAAACTGATCAAAAGCATTAGAAAACAATTTGATGAGGCTGGCTACTTGGAAGTAGAAACCCCGATTTTACAACCTCTTTATGGAGGAGCTCATGCACGTCCTTTTAAAACGCATCACAACACATTAGATATGCCCCTTTATTTGCGTATTGCTAATGAGCTTTACTTGAAGCGACTAATAGTAGGTGGGTTTCCTGGCGTTTATGAGTTTGCTAAAAATTTTAGAAATGAAGGCATGTCTCGTTTTCATAACCCAGAATTTACAGTAGTAGAACTTTATGTAGCATACCGTGATTATCAATGGATGATGAGTTTTGTGGAAAACCTAATTAAACAAGTAGCACTTGATATTCATCGTACTACGCAAGTACAAGTAGGCGAACATGTTATTGATTTTGGGAAACCATGGCAACGGTTTACTATCTTAGGTGCTATAAAGCACTATACGGGAGTAGATATAGCCCACATGAATAAACAGGAACTTCGTCTACTAGCTCATAAGCTTCACGTAGCTGTAGATAAGAAAGCAGACAGGGTAAAAATTATAGATGCTCTATTTGGGCATGTCTGCGAACCTAAGATGATACAACCCACTTTTATTACAGATTATCCCATTGAGATCTCTCCCTTGGCTAAACAACATCACGATAATCCTGAGCTTGTAGAACGATTTGAGGTAATTTGTAATGGAAAAGAAATATGCAATGCATTCTCAGAGCTTAATGACCCAGTAGAGCAACGTAAAAGGTTTGAGTCACAGCACAGACTAGCGATACAAGGAGATCAAGAAGCCATGTTGCTTGATGAAGACTTTTTAAGATCTCTTTCGTATGGTATGGCTCCTACTGCTGGTATTGGTATTGGTATAGACCGCTTAGCTATGATCATGACCAACCAGAGCTCAATTCAAGAAGTCATTTTATTTCCACAGATGCGTAAGGAAAAAAAAATCTAGGAAAACTTACCTAGTCCATTTTACTCTCATCACTCTATTGCTTTTTCTTCTTCAATGGGAGTGTCAGCAATAAAAAAATAGTCTAAAAAACCAACTAATTTTGCTTTAATCTAGTAAATAAGAGGTACATTTATACGTAGAAATCCCACCGAAATCCAAACAAATAGCTAAAAATAAGATGCGTGACTTCTTGAACAATGCTAGTAATCCGATCACCAAACATCGTCTTCATCTGACTTACTTCATAAGGAGTATCCTCTATGGCATCCTGCAAGAGAGCATCAATGATAACGGCTTCATCATCTGTGCAGTCAAGCAAGATAGTAGCGACACTCAACGGATGCAGATAGTAGGGCTCACCCGAATTAGGAAACTGCTTGAAATGGTAGTGCTTGGCTACCTACATAGCCACTTTTATCTTATCAACTTGCATGCCTTTTTTGGATACTTGAGCAAGAAATGTTTGATCTTCTGGAGAGTTTATTCTCACTTCATCAAACAGATCATCATAGGCAAAGTATTCAATCTTAGGACGAATCGCCTTAAGATTAAGCGGCAAAACATAGGTTTGAGTCATGTATTTTCCCGACTTACTAAAACTAAAGAATCCAAAGTGAGCTTTCACAATCCTGATATTGTTCTTTAGGAACTAGTTTTTCTTTGGACTTATCACTTATAGGGGGCGTATACTTCCCCTCCTAGCGCCAGATCAGGATCATTGGTGATGGTGATTCTAATCGTTTTTTTAGCATCATTCTTGTAGATATCTGGCAAGTCATACTGGATAAATATATCATCTGCAATCAGTCTAGCTCTCTTGGTTTCACTGTTATTCATGCCATATTCGGTACCATTCACAACAAGACTTTTGAGATAGTACAAGTCACCAAAAATAGACTGAGAGGAGTTATTGCGCTCTATTTGGACATAGTGGTCGCTTGGATTCAAATCTTTTGCATCGAGGTCATACCACGCATCATCGAATAGATCGTTGAGTTTGATTTCTCTAACAGCCATGCGCAAATGCCTTTTAGAGTCCTCATTCTTCTTGTAGAAGTATTGCATGGCATTTTTTACTTCTTGATCATCGCCAAGCTTTAGTTCAAGAACCTCAACATTCTTTTGCATCTTCTTTCATCATCATGCTATCCTTCCCAATCACTTGAGAGAGCTCATCAGCGCTATCAGTAATAGATACCAGTATGTTTTGCTTCTTTTCTTCTAGCTTTTTAGCATTGGCAGTATCATCTCGTAAGTATTTATAAGATATACGCCTCCCAAAGAAACAGCAATAGAAGCTAAAACAGGGAGAACATAGTCATTCTGCAAGGCAATCATCCACCTTCCTGTGATTGCCTTGTGTACGGACAGCAAAACGAACAAGGCTAAACTTTGAAAAAGCCAAAAGGTACTCCAGTCCACAAAGAAATCAGTTGCCATCACCCAAACGACAAGATAAAAAGGAGTGACTGAATTGTTAAGATCTGAAATTGCTGTAATCGGTGTGACACAGGTAATACACAAAAATACCGACCACTGGTAGTAGAAGTTAAAAAAAGGTTGCAGTGCATTTTCGCACATTTTCTTGCCTATAAAGCCGCCACAGGCAATGCTAGCAGCCAATACGCGAAGCAAATAAAGGCCCCAGTAGTTCAGGGAAGTAGCAGATGGCTCAGCCCAGTAGGAAACCATATAGTAGCAGATCAAAAAGAAAAAGATAGAGCAAAAAACAATCACAATCATTTATAGTATATCTGTTCTTGCTACTGCTCTAACACCTCCAAATAGAGTGTAAAGTATTACAAACAATCCCATTAAAACAATGACAACAGCAGGCGAAATCCCTATAATAGCACTTATATTACCCTATGCTACTAACTGAGAAACAAGTGCTAATAAGCAAAAACAGGAAGAAACAGCCACTGTAAAATAACGAGCAAAAGAACCAAAAAATGTATTCAGGGTCTGATTAATTAACTGTGTCAAGAATATTTTTAAGCTCATAGATTAAGCTTTAATCTATCACCAAATATAATAGCAAGTTGGGATAAAATATCTTTCCAATTATGAATAGTACCAATCCACTTTTTAGTTATATTTTC
>JBCCTJ010000028.1:0-10630 GCA_039198585.1 Bacteroidota bacterium | reverse complement strand
GAACATAGAAAAAAAGTGGAGTGCACCTTTGTCACATTGGGGTTTGACAGCACAGCAATTAACCATTAGATTTGGAGCTAGAATGCCTCTTGATTTAACTTTACATTTGAAACCTTAGACAGAGTTTAAATTACACTCTCGTAAAATTTCAAATAAAAATTTATTTTTGTTATACTTAAAAACACCATTGTCATATGTAGTTGCATGCAAGCACCTTTTGTGTAGATTTCCCTACACGCTTGCTACATAAGCTTATTCATTCACCTGTCATTTCTCACTTTCCATTTTCCACTTCTCATTTTTGGATTTTTTTTCAATTGTACTGAACTATTATTAGCTAGCAAAATGGTAGCTAAGTGCCTTATACTAATGATTGAAATAGTTTTGTATTCCTCTTACACCCCCTATATATACTACTTACTAGTAAATGTAAGAACTAATCTACTAGGTAATTCCTTTTTTTTTGGGGACAAAAATGCCTATTTGTACCAAAATTTTTTTGATAACTTTTTGATTCGGTATGTAATAACGACCTTTACTAGCTTCTTTAGCATCAAATAATAGAGGACGAGAAGTCCATCCTTTTTTGCCGCACCAATTCATATATAAGTTATGCATCTTCGATGCATCTTGTTCACCAACCTGAAATACTCCCGCAAGATGTTCCTGTACCATTTGTGCAACTTTTTGAGGTGTAAATTCAGCTTTGAATATTTTTCCAAAACTATTCAGATGTCTTGGCTTTATATTCAAAGAACGCTGGTTATCATCATCTAGAACTTGGCGTGTAAAATGATTATCAGTATGAAATTGAGGTAATTCTTGAAAGAATTTACTCTCCTGATCAGGAATTATACTACTTATTTTGCCTATTCCAATACTGAAATACCTAGAACTACCACTATTAGCCAAGCGATTCATTCCTTTTTTAAATCCAGCTACTACATGTCGTCCCCCAGAAGAAATATTCAAGTGATAGATAATGGTATTAGTCAGTATTTCTTCCCATGATTCATTTATTTGATTATTGATCATTGTTTCTTCTTGCAGAACAATATTCCCATTTTTATTAGGCAAACTGTTGAATACTGCCTCTATTATGTTCTCTGTGTCCTCTTTATTTTGTTCGATGGTTTCTTTAATTTCTCGGTCAATTGTTTTTAATAATTCTTCTCTATGATTAGTAGATTGCTGATTATCTAGCTTGTATTTTTTTCGTTGTTCTATTGTTAGTTCAGCTGCTCTTTTTTTTTCTAACTTGAAAGTTAGATAGTTTTTTAACTTAGGCTTCCAGAAGTCTTTGTAAACTTGGCGTTTCAATACATAATGATCTCCTTTATTCTTCACCTGAGCATCTCTCAGCCATAATGATGCAATGTATTTTGGTATCAGCAGATCTACAAGAACTTCTTTTCGATTCTGTAGAAGATGGTATATATAACCAGGCAATGTAAGAGGGTGATTGATGTCTAGGTCAAATACACCTTTGTATTTTTCTAGGAAATCTTGTGCAGTAGCATAACACTGTTGATAAACGGGTATGAGTTCAGAAAGATAAATAGCTAGTATAGATAGATCTTGCACTGATTCAATATTTTTTATTACTTTGATCAAATTTGCTTTAATCCTATTTCTAGTACGATCATCCCTTATCTTATTGTTAAGCTCCTTATCAACCTTATGATGAAAGTAAGTAAACTTATCTATCAATTCATTCTTTTTATAAGAATTATCATCATATAACATAGGAAACATGTCATCAGGTAACCTATTTATTTGGCTAATGAGAATAGAGGAACTATTGTCATAATCTAGTGAACTATGATTCTTAACACGGGTATGGAGTGCTGATTTTTCGGGTAAAATACTCGTTGCGATGAATTTTGGATTAGTATCGAATTGATTGAGATTGATATCAGTAATAGACGTAGAAGGAAATTTGGGAATTTTATCATCCCATTCTTTTTCTTTTTTCCCTCCATATCGAAACTTATTAAAATCATATTTGAGATTAGTGGCACCAGGTAATATATCGGGCTTTTCTTCGTCACTCTTTTCCTCATCATATAACAAAGTATACAAAGTAAAGATTACAATAAAAAAAGAAATTACTATAACAACCCGCAAAATTGAGAGAATAACTTTTTTATTTTTTTCATTTTTCGATCTATTGATACTTAATTTACTTTTACGAATTTTAGAGACAAAACCAGTACGATCTTTTTGAGTTTTCTGTAGCTTATAAGTATAGAATTTACCTACAATATTGATAGTTTGAAGGCCTATTGTTTGTAATAACAATAAAAAACAACCTACTTTCTTGATAAAATAGATTAACATTTGAAACATAAACAACTGATTTGTTATAAACAAGAATTATAGGGCAAACTTATAAAATATTCTACAAACGTTGGATATAAAAAAGTAATTAGCAGATTCTTGATTTGAATTATTACTGTATTAATTGCTGTAATCTTATGCCTTTTAAGATAAGAAATGTCTAAACTTTGCTTGCTATCTTTTTTTCAAATAAAATTGCATGTTCTACAGCAGTTACTAGTTTTTTTACAAGTAATGTAGCCAGTATATAAATTACGACTAAGAATTACTACTCCTACCCAAAATTCTACTTATGCAGCGAAAATGGTCTTACTTGCCTCTACCATCTGCTAATGAAGTAGCAGATTTTCAAGGATTTTTATCTGCTTCTCATCTAACTCTTACCCTTTTACTGCAAAGAAATATTAAAGACTTAGAAGCTGCTAAAGCTTTTTTTAACCCAAGCTTAGCTGATTTACATGATCCCTTCCTTATGCAAGGAATGTCCAAAGCAGTACAAAAAATTATCCAAGCAATTAGACAAAAAAAACATATTCGTATTTATGGTGACTATGATGTAGATGGTACGACAAGCGTCGCCCTCTTCTGTAAGGTACTTAAGCAGCTATATGGAAATGTATCCTACTATATTCCGGATCGCTATCAAGAAGGATATGGAGTTTCTGAGCAAGGAATCAGTCAAGCTATTCGTGACGAAGTAGGCTTATTAATTTGTGTAGACTGTGGAACTCGTGATATTGAACAACTTGGAAGAGCCAAGAGCGGAAATATAGATGTTATTATTTGCGATCACCATGAACCAGGCAATCACCTCCCACCTGCGGTAGCTATTTTGAACCCTAAGCAAAAAGCATGTAACTACCCTTTTCGTGAGCTTTCAGGTTGTGGCATTGTTTTCAAACTACTACAAGGATTACTCCAGAGAACACATAACAGCTCTCTAGACTTGTATAGCTATTTAGATTTAGTAGTACTCAGTATTGCTGCAGATATTGTACCTATGGTTGGAGAGAATCGAATTTTGGCTCACCATGGATTAATTACGATAAATCAAAGCAAACGACCTGGTATTAATGCTCTAAAAGCTTTGTCGTATCCTAAACAGAATTTAAATATAAAAGACATTGTTTTTAGAATTGCTCCCTATATTAATGCAGCTGGACGTGTCAATCATGCTAGTATTGCTGTAGAATTATTAATGGCTCAAACACAAGACAAAGCAAAGAAAATAGCCACTATTTTGGAGCAAAATAATACAAAACGTAAAGCAATGGATGAAGAGCTTCTAAAAGAAGCACTACATATGATCGAGTCAGAACAAACTAACCGCTTGACAACAGTGCTGTATAAAGATACGTGGTCTAAAGGAGTAGTAGGAATAGGGGCTGCTCGCTGTGTAGAGAACTGCTATCGTCCTACGATTTTACTTACTAAAGAAAATGAGCAGCTAGTAGGATCTGCTAGATCAGTAGTTGGCTATAATATTTATGAAGCATTAAAAAAGTGCCAAAAATGGCTGACAAAATATGGAGGTCATGCCTATGCTGCAGGGTTATCCCTTCCCTATCAACATTTCTCTTCTTTCCGAGCAGACTTTGAGGAAGTAGTAAGGAAAACTTGGAGAGTATCAACTAGGGTAGCTTCACAAGTCATAGATGTGAAACTTAACTTTAGAGATCTTACGAAAGTTTTTTGTAAAACGATAGATCGCATGCGTCCTTTTGGACCAGATAATCAGCAGCCAGTTTTTTCAACTGAACCGGTAATAGCTATTGACTATAAATTATATCAAAACAAGCACTTAATGCTACTATTGAAAGATGGAACGAGCAGTCAGCTTTGGAAAGCTATTGGCTTTAATATGGGAGGATACTTACCTTTGGTACAAAAAAGGAACAAACTAACAATTGCTTATCAAGTTGAAAATAATACCTATCAGGGCTTGCTATCCAAACAGCTCATCATAAAAGATATCAAGCCATACACTTAATCTGACTTATTAGCAAATGCACTATTCACAACTGAGTGTTAATGATTTTCAGAAAAGGTATTGGTATAAAAGTGAACCTGTACAGCTATGTAAATATTATAAATTACCTGCTCAAAGTACTAAAGAAGATTTACAAGCACGTATTCTTCACTTTTTGCATACTAGTAAATTAGAATAAAAAGAACTTGGAGCTATATAGAAAAAAAGAGTGGGGAAGAAAATAGATAAAATTACATCAAAAATTGACTATTCATGATGGTTTTAAGTTTAATCAATTGGCTAGACAACTCTTTGCCAATTATTATGGTGTGAAAAAATTTGCTTTCACAAAATAAATGCCACATGCTGTATGTAATCCAGAGAAACAACAAGATATAGACATGCAAGTCAAGGAATTAATCACGATATAGGAAACAACTAAAAAAAGGAGAAGTTGTTAATCTCTGAACAAAAATCTTATCAGTAGAAGCAGTTTGTCAAGGATTTTTTTCAAGATCCTCGTAGCACAATTTTTAGAAATCCTCTAAAAATTGCAGTAACTCTTTGAAAAAAAATGTGACAGTCATTTGATCAAAATAAGAGATATAGGCCTGCAATGCTGCATCACTTACTAAGCTCTTTACATAAATACCAAGGATATTTGAATAACAATGACTGGGTTACCCAGTTTAGGTATAAGAAAAAATTTGTATATTATGAGCAAATATATATGCAATACTATATGCACATAGTTCGTAAACTAATATCAATCCAAAAGATTACGTATAGATACTTCTATTTCTTATTACTCACTTGTTTATATCCCTTTAATACCGATGGAGCTAATGTACAACAAGCATCAGCTAAGGAAAACAGTAAAGTAAGTAAGCAAAAAACTGAGTATGCTATTTTTGTGCTAGGAGAAAAGGAGCATCTATTTATTGCTCATCCAGTTCTAGACTTAAAACGAACCAACCAAGAACCTATAGCCCATGTGCAAGATCCTTTTGTAAGAGATAAAGGAGTTGCTTTTTTTGCTACAGTACTAACAGGTATCGTAGAAAGTATCATTGAGGATAAGCTGCTAGGATACCAAAAAAATTACTTAAAATTTTTAGCATTACAAAAAGGAATTTCTTTATCCTTGCAAACGCATCAATCTGTAGAACAAAAGAATGGAAAAGAAATTCACTATCTTCTTTTTTCTTACAAAAGAGCTCAGCAAAAAAAAAGGGGGGAGCTCATTATGATAGCAGTTCCTTTACTTAGTAATCCACTGCCTGAGTGGTCAGAAAAAACAACAACCAGGCTTATTAATCAACAAAAATCAATAGAAGCGCCCTACGAAGCCGAAGAAATGACTTATGCTTACATAGTAGCGCTTGTGTTATGGAAACTGAAAATTATACAGAAAAATAAGTGTGAATTTTTTTTTAAGTCGCGAACAGAACAAAATATAAGGAAAAAAAATGACCGAATTAATAAGAATTCTCCTTTTATTACTTTACAGTTTAAGAAAAAATTCTTTTGGTCAAAAATAGATAATATGACAGGTATAATGATTTATTACATCCGAAAAGGTTCGAACCCAGTAGAATATAAAATCAGAAGTCGAGTACAAGATGGCTTATTTCTACCTCACAAGCAGCTATTTTCTTATCATGAAACTATAGATTTTTTTCCTATAGAAGAAAAAAAAGAAGCGATTATTCCAGTAAAAGCAATACAAAAATGGGAAAAAGAAGCCGATTATGAAAACGACTTAACTGATTCATCACATGCAAGCGAAGAGCAAGCAATAACAGGTTCTTTACAGACAACGCTCAAGAACCCTCTTTTTAGCCAGCAATCAATTTTCTCTGACAATCCTGCTGACCTTTACAATCATGTAACCCCTTCCGCCCCTTCTCAATATTCAGACCTTAGTACCTATAAGATACCTATCAATAACTCTTACGCGCCACTTGCTAGTCAATCTAATAACTCTATTGGTTCAAAAATGGGCCAAGAAGAAGATAAGACTCACTCAATGGCTACTGTGATTGAAAAAAAGGATACTAGGGTATCTGATCAGTTTGCAGCTACAGAGACTCCTAGAAATCACGATGAATCCCAAACTAACAAAATAACACCCAAGAAAAAAGAATCAGTAACAAGTAATTTAAAAACGAAAAAGATAAAAAAATCACGCCTCAATGAACAAAAAGAGATTAAAAACAATACGCAGCCAAGATCATACAGAGCTAATCAACCTAGTCAAGAATTCTACCCAAATAGACATCAAAATATTCAGATTGATACATCACTTAAGAAAAAGAATGACACAGATTATCACACACTTAGTGCCATTGGTCTAATAGGGTTTCTTATCTTTTGTTATACTAGTTGGGTAGTGAATAAAAGAAAAAAGTACGTGAAAAGAAAAAACCTGCATCCTACACCACTAGTTCAAATTACAATTCCCGAGTGGGCTGATACAATATACAACGAAAATAAAATAACAATTGCTAGATTGAGCTTGAGCAATCATAACTCTTTTGGTAATTTCAGATGAAAATTAGTAACATGGGATTCCCATGTCTACTTCAGTAAAAATAGCACCAAGCTGGTACAATAGATTAGCCAGTGAGTTTAAACAACCTTATTTCTTGAAGCTAGTAGATTTTGTGAAGAAAAGCTATCAGCAGAAACGGATTTACCCTCCTGGTAAAAAAATATTCAATGCATTCGATCTTTGTAGCTTTGAAGATTTAAAAGTGGTCATCTTAGGGCAAGATCCTTATCATGGACCAGGGCAAGCCCACGGGCTTTGTTTCTCAGTGCCTGAAGGAGTCCCCATGCCGCCAAGCCTGATCAACATATTTAAAGAAATACAAAGAGACCTTAACCAACCCATACCTGCCAATGGAAATCTAGAGCGATGGGCGCAACAAGGTGTATTACTCCTCAATGTAACTCTTACTGTTGAATCAAAAAAACCAGGTTCTCATCAACAGCAAGGCTGGGAGCAGTTTACTGATCAAGTGATAGCTACGATAGCACATCAAAAAAAAGAAGTAGTATTTATGCTATGGGGTAGTTACGCTCAAAAAAAAGGGGCTTTTATAAATCAGCATAACCATCTTATATTAACTTCACCACACCCTTCTCCCTTTTCGGCACATCGAGGATTTTTAGGTAATAGCCATTTTAGCTTAGCTAACAACTACCTAATAGCACAAGGTAAACAGCCTATCAACTGGTAAGAGTTCTATCAACAACTCATATTATGAGATTAATTAACTCAAAGATTATTCAGAAAGTAAGGGAAGAGTTTCCAGCTCTAAAGCAGAAAATCCATGGAAATCCCTTAGTTTATTTAGATAATGCGGCCACTACCCAAACTCATTACACAGTTATTGAAGCAATCAACCATTACTACCGCAACAATCATGCTAATCCTCATCGTTCTACCCACTATCTTGCCAACAAAGCGACTAGGCTAGTCGAAGAAACACGTGAAAAAGTAAAATCATTTTTAAAAGCTGAAAAAAAAGAAGAAATTATTTTTACATCCAATGCAACAGCCGCTTTCAATTTACTAGCACACAGCTATCAAGATACTTTAAAAGAGGGAGATGAAGTGATTATATCCCAATTAGAACACCATAGCAACTGGCTGCCATGGGAACGCTTAGTTAAGCGCAAAAAGTGCAAATTACGCATTCTACCTAGCAACCTCAATGGAGAATTGAACTGGGCATCGCTTCCCAAACTTATCAATCACAAAACACGCCTTGTAGCAATTACCTATGTTTCTCATATAACAGGAAAAAAAAGTGAACTATCTACTGTTATTCAGCAAGCACATGATGTAGGAGCACATGTAATAGTAGATGCAGTACAAGCTGCTCCTCATATCAATATAGATGTACAAGCACTTGATACTGATTTTCTTATTTTTTCAGGACATAAACTATATGGACCTACTGGAGTAGGGGTTCTCTACGGCAAGAAAAAAATTATGGATGATTTTTATCCCTATCAGCTAGGAGGCGGTACCATTAAAAACCTAGAGAACGCAACATGGCATTATGAAGATCTTCCTTACCGTTTAGAGGCTGGGACACTGCCTGTGGCTAGCATTGTAGGATTAGGAGCAGCAATAGATTTTTTGAAGTGTATGGAGAAAAAAGAGCTGAGGAGTCATGTCAGTAGCTTAGCACAGCTAGCATCACATCAGCTAGAGGGTATACCAAAATTAACTTTAACAGGTAGTGCTGATCGTATTAGTATAGTAAGTTTTTATGCGATTCACAACCACCCACTAGATATAGCATTACAACTCAGCGCTGCAGGAATCGCTGTTAGAGCAGGTCAGCATTGCGCATTTCCTGCACTTAGGAAACTAGATATCGCAGGTCTTGTTAGAGCTTCTTTTGCTATATATAATACAGAAGAAGAAGTTAACAAACTGGCACAGGCAGTCAAGAGTATAGTCACTATATCTTAAATATTTTTTTTCAAGAAAAAAAGTAAGTTAATGTGAGAAATTATTAAAATAAAAGAAGCAATCCATTTTACTTAGAGCGTGTCAGTAATAAAAAAATAGTCAGTCAGGAGAATACGAAACTGTAAAAATTATTAAAAAGAAGGTGTCATTAAGTACTACTTCTTCTGTTGCTTGACTAGATTGCCAAAGGGTTGATTCCTTAGTGTCACTTTATCTTTTTTGTCTGCTGTTGATTCATCAAGTAACGAAGCAGCTTAGTAATGCCTAGCGCTACTATGACAATCACAGCTAGCACCAAAGAAGCCATCAATATAGACTTCATAATGGAATTTGATTCAGGTGATCTTCCTTCATCTTCGTTTTTACTGACTAAATCTTGCGTAAGATTGATCTGGGCCCCTGACTCTCCAGGTTGAGGAAGCGCTTCATGCTTTCGATTTTTTAAGCTATTTTCTATATTGCTCCACTGGGATAACGAGTCATTGATTTTTGTACTATTTTCCCATAATCTTTTAGGAAAATTTCTTATTTGTTCCAAAAATTTTTTGGTTTCTTGAGCAAGGATTTCGTTGTTGACGCATGATTCAATATGCTGCTCAGATAGATAGGTATCTACCTTTTCGTTGACAAATGGTGCTATTACTTTCTCCCAGACGTTGTTTACTGATAATTGATGATTATTAGGGTAGTAATTTCTAAGAAGCTCAAAGAGACTGACAAGACTAAGATAATGCATAAGCTTGGTCATTCCTTGCTGTTGATTAGCTTTATAAAGCAGTGATAACAAATCATTGGCAAGAGCATTTGCTATTTCCTTTTTCTCTGCTTCACTCTTGTTGTGCAATGCGCTTTGAATATCATTCTTGACTTCATCAATTGCAGATTGTATATTTTCCTGATCAGACGTATTATTTGACTCATATTTTTCAATAACTTTTTTAACTTTTTTGACCAGTTGTGTTATCGTTACTTTGTGTTTTTTCTCTGCTTCTTTTCTAGATTCATACTGTGTAGTGATTTTTTTCTGCAGCTCTTCTACCGAATTTTTTATAGTTTGTTCTTTTATGTAGTCAGTTTGTGAAACTAATAAGGAAGTCAAGTAAAGCGTAGCCAGTGCTTTTTGCTGAGACAGAGCATCCCTCACTTGATTATTTGAATCTCCCTTAATCCATTTAATTATTGCTGCTATTTGATCATTATTCATCAATAGCTCATCGAATTCTTTTTTATCAGAAAGATTCCTATTCAATCGATAGATGATTAGTTGACACTTTATCTTTTGTTCAAAGACTTCTAGCCAACCATCATGCGAAAAGCTTGGAGAATCCTCAGGATATTGCTGATTTATATACTCATAGAGCACTTGATCAGAGACTGATTCGGTAATACTGGATTCGCTTTTCAGCTGTTCAAAGTAGTCATCAATCACTTTGTTTATATCTTCAAATTGCTCTTTAAGCTTCTTGGTCTCCTCTGTAGCAGTTTTGGTAATGTAGAGCAACTGCTTGTCTATCAAAGAGTGTTCCTTGCTCAGAAAAGGATCAAGCCCACCCTTTAACTTTTTCATGAAAGGCAGTAATTTTTGTCTTGCTTCTGTATCCTTTGTTTTAAGCAATTCTCGCCACTTATTAGCTTTACTTTCAGCATCTATGATGTTAGGGTATAGTTGCAGTAAAAAAATAAACTGCGTGATGTCTCTGTAAGTTTCTTTCGTGATATCATATCCTTCAGGATTGATTAGTTGAGCGAGATCAACTTCCCATACTGCTTTTTGGTCATCCCAAGCTTTATAGTTCTTAATCCAAGTAGGCATTATTTGCATAACATAG
>JBCCTJ010000027.1:0-11100 GCA_039198585.1 Bacteroidota bacterium | reverse complement strand
GAAAATATAACTAAAAAGTGGATTGGTACTATTCATAATTGGAAAGATATTTTATCCCAACTTGCTATTATATTTGGTGATAGATTAAAGCTTAATCTATGAGCTTAAAAATATTCTTGACACAGTTAATTAATCAGACCCGCAATATCACTTTCTTCTCGATTTGCTGAGCAGCTAACTGCAATTCACATTTTAGCATTCCTAGCTGTTTGCCTAGGGTATCCCCTGGTATTTGGTAAAGCTCGTGCCATTTTCGTAGGCTATCGTTAATATCTTTACTATATTTTTGATTGATTTTGTATTCTTTCTCTATTTTGGCTGTATTATCATCTTCTTTACTTCCTTTATCATTATTGGATTGCGTAGTGGTAGTAAAATCGATTTTATTGAAGAGCTTACGATAGGCTTTTTCTTTTGCTTGCAAGAAGGCTTGTTGAACTGCTTTCTTCTGTTTTTTGGTTTGATTTTGCCTAGCTTGCTCCTGATCGATTTTACTTTTTTTATCTCGCATACCCGACTTAGTGTTTTGATTGTTGGACTTGCGCAGTTCACGAAGGCAACGATAAGCCTCGATTTCTTTGAGGCGGTAGTGGTGACGATGTACACTCTCTTGACTCGATTCTTTAAGAGCCCATTTCATTGCTGGGTCCATTGGGTTATTAGCTACTTTCTCTTTATGGGGATTGTCTTTGATCAGATGGATAGCAAATGTGGAATGTTGAGGTATGGTAGTATCCGTCTGGATGATACGGCTTTTGTCTTTAGGGTCGACTTGCCACTCATAGATAGTGACTTTTAGATATTGTGCTATGTCTTTTATCTCTTTAGCACCTCCCCATGTCTTTGGTCCGATCTGAAGATGATCTATAAACTTCTTTACGTAATCTTGTACTATTTTTCCTTTTAAGAAGGTAATGTAGTCAGCCTTGGCTAATCCCTCTAAAAATTATTTTCTTGCTTTTGTGAGTTTTTGCTGGCTTAGATTATCTCCAATTAATATCATGAATTGTAGATCAAATTTTTCCTGGTTCTGCAATACAGGGATGATGGTAGCTATGAAAATAGCTGTATACAAGCAGTTGCCATCAGCTGGTATGAGAATTTCACTCTGACCAGCTTGGTAGGATTCTGTTGGGCTTTCTAATTCCATGTCAATATCACTATCAGTTGCTAAGACAGGGTCATCACCGTTATCGGATTTCTCATCGTCTTGGTATTCACTATAGTCTCGATAAGCGCTGATAAGGGACGATGAGTAATTGGATAAAGTGAACAGCATCGCGAACAGGGCGCCGTATTGGAAGATTCTGATGATTGATCTTCTGATTCGATTGGAGGCAGTCTGAACAATAGAGTGAGTGACTAAATCGCTATGCCCTCTTAATGAATGGATATTGTTATTTTGTTTAGTAGTTAAGTTACTGGAGTTATCTGCTTCCTGATGCACAAAGTAATGGTTGTTCATAGCGACTATTTTGTTTAGTTAAATAGTTGGTTTTTTGCTTATCAAGATTTTATCACTTCTGGATATAATAAGCAAATAGTTCGCAGTTGTTGTATTTTTTTATATCGTTCTGTCTTTTTTTCCACTTTTGTTTCTTGTAAAGTGTCCAACCTCAGGGCGATGCAGCTCACTATAAGATGTTGATAAGTTGTATGCAGGAAATGCCCTAGTTATTTTAAGTCTATTCTTCCATACTGTCTGTAATGATTGTCATGAAAATCGCTAACTGGTTTTACTGCTTGATACACCTTTGTAATCGCAATACACGGATAGGAGCGATGGGGTTGTGTTTGTTTATTGCAGTAGTAGCTACGTACTTATTTCGGCTTTTACATCGGTATGTTCATAAAAAATTATTGAAAAAGCAGCTTAGACTGATTGATTCTTTTATCATCGAGCTTTACTGGCCGATGATCATATTTATCTGGCTTTGGGCGGTCTACACAATCATTGAGCTTGGCTACCCTGATCCTTCCTCTGCTAACTCTGACATTGTTCTTTCTAATTTATCATTGAAGGCTTTTATTAATCTTCAGCGTTTGCTCATCTTTATAGGGGCTAACTGGATTTTTCTTAGCTTAGCAAGCTTTTTAGAAAATTTTTTGGTCTATGTCAAATCTATTAAAAAAGGGTATGCACACATTATAGGAAGAAGTTTGCGGTTACTAGGTTTCACATTGATATTTCTTTTGTTATTGCCTAGGCTTGGGATAGATACTTCACGTATTTGGGCATTTGGTGGAGGATCTGCTGTACTGGTTGGGCTGACGATACAGCCTATACTGCGCAACTACTTAGGAGGGCTGACTATTTACATAGATAATTTATTTGAAGAAAATGATCTCATTGCTCTTCCTGAAAAGGATATGCGAGGTTTTGTTAGAAATATCGGCTGGCGTTCTACTTTCTTAGAGCAACTGGATGGGAGCCTTATTGCGATCCCTAATGACATTTTTGCTACTGTAAGTGTTGTAAATATCACACGTCAAAAAGTTAGAAGAGTCTATAAAGTACTGACAATTCGCGAACAAGATTTACCGCTTATGCCTATGATCTTGGCGAAGATGCGAGATCTCATTAGTACACATAAACAGGTCGACCGATCTAGGTTCGCTATGGTGAATATGTTGGGATCTAGTGGACAAGGGTTGGAAATTACCATCACTTTTTATACTAAAAGTAAGAGTATAGTGATGCATCGCATGACTTGGGAAGCAATATTGCTAGCTATTATAGAGATTATCAACGAAGCAGGAGGACAGCTCAATCAGCCTCCTAAGGAAGTCCACGTTGACAATAATCGCTTTGATATGTCTGTCTTTTAGTAATCAACTCTGATTATGATGAAAAGATAAAAAAGACTTCGTATTATAGCTTATTGTTATGATTGATTCTTTGTTTTGTTGTGATATGCTTATTCATTGCCTTGAAACATTAATCAAGTATACATTTTTTTTTAGAGACACCCTTTGGCCAGCATTACCAAACATTGTATTAGATGCAGTTCATCTGACATTTTTTTAGCAATAGCATGGGCAAAGAGGTTGCAGTCGCTATTAGATCAATCTTAGCTGATCATAAATCGTGCACATCTAGGGATTGCGCAACTTCATGGGGCGATCTGTATAGTGCCCTACAATTATCCCTACTAAAGGTGTCAGAATATTGAAAAAAGAGAAAGGTAAATAGGAAAGAGTAGCTATGCCTAAGACAGCAGCTTGTGCTGCTCCGCATGTATTCCATGGAATAAGAGGAGATGTGACAGTAATAGCATCTTCAAGGGTACTACTCAAATAGGCTGATGGGATCTGGTTTTCCTTGAATATAGGGGTATATATTTTGCCTCCCAGTAAGATTGCTAAATACTGATCTGCTACGGTTAGGTTCAAAAAAATCCCTGTTAGTGTAGTATAAGTAATCAAACTGCTATAGGTTTTTGCACGTAGAAAGCGGCTAGCCAAGGTTGTAATCGAGTCTGTTGCTTCTAATGCGCCGCCAAGTAAGATAGCAGTGATCATGAGTGTAATTGTAGGGAGCATGCCCATTACACCATCACTACTCATCAGATCTGCCAAAAGGTGATTGCTTCCTGACTCTAATCTACCTCCTAAGCATATAAAGCGTGCCAGTTGCTGACAAGCATGGGTACTTATTAAGTGATTAGATCCTATCCAAACTATGGAAGCAGGAGGACGGAACCAGACAATGCAAAGGAGTCCTGATAAAGCGCCTACGGTCAAAGTAATGAGGGGTGATACCCCTGCTAAAATCAAAATTAAGACAATACCTGGCACAAGAAATAGCCAAGGGGTAATATTAAAGTGGCTCATCAAATAGTCACTGATTTCTGTATTTTGAGCTAGCTGCCCTGTAACTTGCTTGCCTTGTGTTGCGCCGATCAACCAAAAGATGAGCACAACTAAGAGCAATGTTGGGATAGATGTTTTCATCATCCTCTGAATATGGTGATAAATATTTGTATCGGTTACACTAGAAGCCATCACTGTTGTCTCAGACAGCGGAGATAACTTATCGCCGAAGTAGGCTCCTGAAATAATAGCTCCTCCAATAGTCCCGTCAGACCATCCTAAAGTTTTCCCGAGGCCGAGCATGGCTACGCCAATGGTGGCAATTGTGGCCCAAGAGCTTCCAGTAGCTACTGACACTAATGCACAAAATAGTAATGCAGTGACTAAAAAGAGACGTGGTCGAAGCAAGTAGAGGCCATAATAGATAATGGCTGGTATAACACCACTCAGTAACCAAGTGGCTGACATCGCAGCGACAATCAGTAAAAAGGTAAAAGTAGGTAGAATAGGTTGAATATTACGCACAAGTGCAAGACGTATTTTTTCCCAAGTGATACCACGATTGCGATTGAGGAGTAATGAAAAGGCAGCTCCTAGAAGCAATGCGACTTGATTAGGGCCATGGCTTGCACGGCTGCCAAAAAAGTACATATTGCACCCCAGTAGGATAATCGTACTAATTAGTGGCAAAGATACTTGGTAGAGGGCTGGTTGTTGGCTGTTATGCTTCATAGGTTAGTTGACGGCAAAAAAGGCTATACATCAAGTTCAGCATACTGCGCATGATTTTGTATAAATGCTCTTCGAGGGGGTACGTCTCCGCCCATCAGCATAGAGAAGAGTCGATCAGCTTCGGCAGCAGACTCCACAGTAACTTGCTTCAGTTTTCTGGTTTCAGGATTTAAGGTAGTATTCCAAAGCTGATCAGCATTCATTTCACCTAGTCCTTTGTAGCGCTGTATGGTGATATTGCCTTTACCAGGTTTTACTTCCAGCATAGCAATGAGCTGCGCTTGCTCTTCTTCATTCCAACAATAATGTTTTTCATTTCCTTTTTTTACGAGATAGAGGGGAGGCTGTGCAAGGTAGACATAGCCTTGCTGAAATAGGTCGGGCATGTAGCGAAAGAAGAAGGTCAAAATAAGCGTACTGATATGCTTGCCGTCTACATCAGCATCTGTCATAATAATGATCTTATGATACCGCAGCTTTTCCATATTGACGGCTCGCTGATCCTCGTCTGTACCAAAAGTAACTCCCAAAGAGATAATAATATTTTTGAGTTCTTCATTTTCGTAGATTTTGTACTCCTGTGTTTTATCTACATTGAGGATCTTACCTCGCAAAGAAAGGATCGCCTGTGTATGACGATTGCGCCCCTGCTTAGCAGTACCGCTTGCAGATTGTCCTTCGGTAAGAAATATTTCTGATTCTTCAGGGTTTGTATTGATGCAAGGCGCTAGCTTACCTGGCAGCGATGTGGTTTTGATAGTCGTTTTGCTGCGGATCATATCACGTGCCTTGCGGGCAGCATGACGAGCCTGGGCAGCAGCAATTACTTTGGACAAAATCGTCTTAGCCTGTTTAGGATGTTCTTCTAGGTAGACTTGCAGAGCATCACTGACTGCCTTATCCACAATACCTGTTACTTCAGCATTGCCTAGCTTGGTTTTGGTCTGTCCTTCAAACTGTGGCTCTGGCACTTTGGTAGCAATGACTGCTGTAATACCTTCACGAAAATCATCTCCGACAATGGTTATTTTGACTTTTTCTAAAGCGCCCGAGGTTTCTGCATAGCTTTTTAGCGTACGCGTAATAGCACGCCTAAAGCCTCCCACATGGGTTCCTCCTTCTATGGTATTGATATTATTGACATAAGAGACTAAGTTCTCACTATAGCCTGTATTGTAGGTAAAGGCGACTTCTACTATGACGCCATTCTTCTTACCCGTTACTGTAATGGGGGCTGGTAATATGGAATCACGGCTACTATCTATAAAGGTAACAAACTCATTGAGCCCTCCCTCTGAAAAGAATATATCTTGCTTATATGATCCATCTTCTTGGGTGGTACGCATGTCTGTCAATTGCAAGCGGAGGCCCGGATTAAGGAAGGCTAGCTCTCGTAGTCTCCCTACAATGGTATCATACTGATAGGTTGTCGTAGTAAAAATAGTTTCATCAGGTCGGAAATAGATGGTAGTTCCTCTTTGGGAAGAATTACCTACTTCCTCCACTTGACTGGTAGGAATCCCTTTGGAGTAAGTTTGCTCATAACTTTTACCATCTCGATGGATTGTGGCTTTGAGGTAGCCTGAAAGAGCATTGACACAAGAAACCCCTACACCATGCAGTCCTCCAGATACTTGGTAGGCATCTTTGTCAAATTTTCCTCCTGCGTGGAGAACTGTCATAACGACTTCTAGTGTAGGCTTTTTCACTTTGGGGTGAATATCGACTGGAATACCCCGTCCATTGTCACTGACTGTAATGGCATGATCGGGATGTACTGTAATATTGACCTCGGTACAAAAGCCCGCTAGTGATTCATCCACAGCGTTATCTACTACTTCCCATACTAGGTGATGCAGTCCTCTTGTTCCAATATCTCCAATATACATAGCAGGCCGCTTTCTAACTGCCTCTAGCCCCTCTAGTACCTGTATGTTTTGGGCTGAATAGTTACTCCTTTTCTGATTTTTTTGATTCATAATTGTTGGACTCTAGCTGTTTTACACAAAAGACTTTATGAAGACAAAAATAGTAAAAAGAGTTCATACAAGGGATAATTAGAATTGTATCGTGCCAATGATGCTTCTACTCAAGCAATAAGTGGCCCATTTTGGTCGTGTCAGATGAAAAATGAGGTAAAAATAGGGACTCCCATACTTTTGTCACCTTGCGTGTTAGTGGAGAGGCCTCACACACAAGTAGGGATTTCTCAAATTCCCTTGCTATGCAGGCTTCATTCGAAAGGGCAATATGTATTTTCATGTTGAGAAACGCTATTGCTATGTCAAGTCGCATGCTTTCATCACTTAGAAAAACAGCTCCTATTATCTCGATTCGGTTTCAATTTTTTAACCGTTCATAAAGATCTCAATTTGGATATTTTTCACTTTTGCATAATTGTGGCTATTTCATTTTCCCATCCTAGACAATCAATCAAATATTTAATAACGAAATCACAGTCATGGAGGACTAATAAATCATGCTTTCTTGTAAACTTTTCTTTCACACTGTTTTCAAGAGCTTTAGTCACAAATAGTCTAGGCGTCTCCGAAGGAGCATCATCAGGAATTCCTGCAAAAGGATAGACTCTTAAAGAGGTGCCAAGTATGATAATCAAGTCACTTTCTTTAGCTATTGTACTAGCATTGGGATCAATATGAACAGGGTCTCCAAAAAATACTGCATTAGGCTTCATTACGCCATCACATATCTTACCATGTAGTTTGCTACACATTGCGGCTTCTCCACTTTGATAAAAAGGCTTCATCGCTTCTTGCGAAGCTTTTCTCTTGCATTTCATACAGTGGGCTCCATCCATAGAACCATGATATTGATAAATTTTTTCCCCTGACAAGCCTGCTTTTTTTTCAAGATCATCTACATTTTGAGTATAATATTGGGTTAAGAGCCCTTTTTGATCAAGGAGCGTAAAAAAGTAGTGAGTCAAGGTAGGAGTCCCACCGCTGAGCTTACCATAACGTTGTAAAATAGCATAAAAATCTTCAGGGTTTTTTTCGAGAAATTTATTAGTATAAAAATCTGAAGCACTCTTTAATTCAGGTGGCATACTCTGTCCTTTTTTTTGATAGTACTCTTTCACGCGGTTATAAAATCCTCCCTCACTTCTGAAATCTGGTATTCCACCATTCGTAGAAATTCCAGCTCCTGTAAGAATTACAATGTTTTTAGTTTTACCCTCTTTAATATCTTGTGCAATAGCTTGTAGTTTAATTTTTTCATAAGCACTTAAAGAAGAGGTATCATTTTCTTCTTCTCCTCGATCTTGCTTGTGTTCTTCTCCTCGATTTTGCTTGTAACTTGATCTCGTTGTTAAAAAAATAACAATGGATAATAATGCTATTATAATCGCCTCTATGGAAGCTATATATTTTGAGAAGAATAGAAACGCTGGATTGTTGAAAATAGTTTTAGCAGGCTGTTGTTTAGGTATTATTTTTTTTTGCTCTTTATCTTGTTGTACTACATAAGTATCACCTTGATACTGATGAACTGTTTTTGAGGGTACCGGGGTAGTAGCAACAAAGAAAGGGCTTAAAAAAAATAGCAAGTAAAAACTACTTCCGGAATAGGCATAATTTGAGTTGGTTGAAAACATGTTAGTAATAAATTCGAAATTCGACTTGTTTTTTAATAAAAGAAGACAACGCAAACTTAAACAATTCTTTGTAGTTAATGCGCGCAGAATCACTGAGGCTTTTACTGACGAGGTTTTCAAACATCTAGCAAGACACTTCAATTTGTATGGCTATATGCTCTTGATATAGTAAATTTGCCTAAAATGCTGTAATAATCATAGTTATGTCACTCATCAATCATCCAGCGCCTACTTTTATAGCCCCTGCCGTAGTAGAAGGGCAAATTGTACAAGACTTTTCATTATCTTCGTGGATCGGCAAGCAGCCTATTCTACTCTTTTTTTATCCAAAGGACTTTACGTTTGTATGTCCTACTGAGCTCTTGGCTCTTCAGAAAAGATTGCATTTATTTCAAGAGCGTGGCGTTGCTGTCATAGCCATATCCACAGACAGCGTAGAAACTCACTTTGCTTGGCTTCAAACACCAGTAGAGGAAGGAGGTATCCAAGGTGTTACTTACCCTTTAGTAGCAGATGAGAGTAAAGCGATTGCAGCTAACTACGAAGCATTAGGTGGAACATGGGATTACGATGAAGATGGGTTGATGATTTTTGAGGGCAATCCATTTGCTTATCGTGCTTCCTTTTTAATAGATGAAGAGGGCATCATACGCTATGCAAGTACACACGATCTAGGATTGGGTCGTAATATTGATGAACTTTTGCGCGTCGTAGATATGTGGAGAAAGACCAAACAAGATGGAACTGTATGTCCAGCAGGTTGGCAAGCAGGCGAAGCAACTATAGAACCTACACCCCTAGGGATTAAGAGATATATACAAGAGAATCCTGATTCGCCTACTAACTGTCAAGGAGCATGCAAAGGTAAAACAACTAAGTAACTGAATATGGATGAACGTATAGAAAAGCTTTTTAATCAGCAAATAGCACTAGAATTTCAAAGTTCTATGGAGTACTTAGGGATGGCTACCTGGAGTGAAGTAGCTCATTATCCTGGTGCTGCTCAATTTCTATACAAGCAGTCAGATGAAGAAAAAAACCACATGATGAAACTAGTATATTATCTTACTGATCTTGGTAGACAGCCTATCATTCCTGATCATGTAGGCAGTACGCCCAGCTACCAATCATTACATAGCCTATTCAGAGAAGTACTAGCCAATGAGCAAAAAATAACAACCTCTATTCATCACCTTGTAACAACATGCTTAGCAGCAAAGGATTATGCTTCCTTCAATTTCTTGCAATGGTTTGTAGAAGAACAACGTGAGGAAGAATCTACAGCACGCAAAGCCAATGATCTTTTTGAACTAATAGGAGGAGAAGAGATGGGCATGAATATTTATACAATTGACCAAGAGTTAATCAAACTATCACAGTAGAAACAGTGAATAAAAATCGCGACTATGCACAATAGGACACTATCATTGCTCCAAGAGTCACTTAAACTTGAGATAGAGAAGATCTTCAGGGAAGATGTGGCAATAGCTATAGATGCTTTTCTTGATGGCGTGCTAGTAGCCGCTACTCGAGAAAAGCATTTTGAAGAAATAGACAATCAGGCTGTTGCTCATTTGAGGAAGGATATGCAAGAAACTGTCAAGCATAAAGCTACCCTACACTTAGAAAGTATGTTGAAAGGATTGGAGAAATCACTTATTGAACTTAGCATTTTATTACACCATATTAAGAATAGGATATGAATACAATTAATCATCATTTTTTATATGAATACTTGAACAACAAAGCTCCAGTAACTCGGGAAATCAGTGGGCAAAAAATATGGTTAAACTATATTAAACCTTACATTCATGACTACTTTGTGGATGTATACGGCAATGCAGTAGGCATCATCAACCCTCAAGCAGACTACAAAGTTGTCATAGAGGCTCATGCGGATGAAATTTCTTGGTATGTCAACTATATTACCAAAGAAGGATATATCTATGTAATTCGAAATGGTGGCTCTGACTACCAGATTGCTCCTTCCATGCGGGCTACTATCCATGGGGAGCAAGGAGATCTGCCAGCTGTCTTTGGGTGGCCTGCTATTCATGTAAGAAAAGAAAGGGAGAAAACTAAAATGAATGTAGAAAACATTGTGCTAGATGCTGGATTCAGTTCTCAGGAAGAAGCTAGCAAAAAAGGAGTAGAGGTAGGGAGTATCGTGACTTTTGATCGTGATCTTTGCGAACTTAATGGCAAGTTTTGGACAGGTAGAGCGCTTGATAACCGAATAGGGGGAGTAATCATTGCAGAGGTAGCCCGTATGTTACATGAGAAAAAGACTAAACTGCCATTTGGACTTTATATTGTCAATGCAGTGCAAGAAGAAGTAGGGCGCAGGGGAGCAGCTATGATTACAGAAAAAATTAAGCCTAATTTAGCATTGATCACAGATGTCACGCATGATACACAGTCACCTCACTACAGTAAAATCAAGAACGGAGATATAGCTTGTGGGAAAGGGCCTGTACTTTTTAGTGCACCATCTGTGCAACCTAAGGTCTATGCTATGCTGATGGAAGTAGCCAAAAAAAATAAAATTCCTTTCCAACGCTCTGCTGCACAATATGAAACAGGTACTGATATAGAAGCCTTTGCGTACTCCAATGCAGGGACACCATCAGGACTTCTCTCACAGCCTATTAAGTATATGCACACAACTGTCGAAACAGTTCATCAGGATGATGTAGTCAATACCGTAAGATGGAAATATGAGTTTTTACGTGCTTTACAAGCTAACCATTCTTTTAAATTTGACTTGTAAAGAACCCAAAAAGAAAGTTTTCATGGTCAGATGAGACAAGTGTAGAAGATTCAAGCTTGTGTCATCTATCAAATAGGCAATTTAGTCAAGTATCTACCTCACCAACAGCAAAAACATTCATGCTAGATATGAAAACTATAAAAACGAGGGGAACTAAAAACAGTAAGTT
>JBCCTJ010000026.1:0-13333 GCA_039198585.1 Bacteroidota bacterium | reverse complement strand
TATTTTTCCCATTTTTTTGTTCCTCAATACTTAGAGAGATAACATCAATTGTTTCTGGAGATAGACAAAAAAGATGTATAAAGCCATACTTTTTAAGAAAGTTACAAAGGCTATGAATCTTAAAGACAATAAAAAAGGGCCACATCTATTTTTCCACCTCAAGGAAAGGTAGCTTTTACGTTGCTGAAACTCTATAGTCAAGCTTCTGAGAAGAGGCTTATTGAGTAAATTAATGGCAATATCTATACTATCAGTTTTTTTTGTGGAATTCGGATTTCAGCAGGAGAGCAACTAAAGATTCACAATTTTGTGAGTCAAATTAGATGTGAGTTTGCCGAAGAATCAATATAAAAAAGTAAGAAAAAAATTCAAAAAAGAAAAAAAGCCTTAACAAGAGTGTTAATTAGATTACTTGAAAATTAGATAGAGCTTCAGATCAACTAGAAGATCAGTACAAATTTGAAGACAAGCAAGCTTATCAAAAGCAGCGTATAATCATAAAAAGAGCTCAAACAGCAAGAGCAAATTTTTGCTACAGGAATACCAGCAAGGCATAACATTGTTTCTCTTTTAAACCTTATTTTAGCCCTATCATGAGAGGGGAAAAATCAAAAAAGTAGAGTTCGTGGCAAAAGTCAACAAAATGAAAGGGGATGGAATCAACTTTGTGCAGTGACCCAGATTTGATCCTTTCAATGAAGGAACAAAGTGTAAGGATAGCAAATACCAAACACAGTAGCTTACTGGAGTAAAAGTCAGAAAAGTTGGGCAGATGCTATTGATGCTACAAATGAAAATAGGAAATTGGCAACTGCCAAAGAGATCAAGACTGACTTTGTACGCAAAGAGAGAGTAGCAAAAAATGAGAAAGAACGAAAACAGATAGCAAGTACTTTAAGAAAAGAAAGAGCCAGCTTCTTGGAAGAGAGCTTTGGAAATAAAAAAGAGCACAATTCCCTGCAAAGAATCAATGCTAGTACAGCAAAAACAGAAAATCTTTGGATATTTTTTGAAATACACACACCTGATGCTGCGAAACTAGGTCATCGAATAAGTGCCGCGCTGCTTCTGAGAAAAGTGGCTTAGAGCTCAATCGTATCACTGGAATAGGTTCCTTGATGAGAGTACTCATAGCTATTCTCCATTAAAAACTCGATTTTTCTTTGATCTTGAATCGGCGAGATATTTTTTGCTTTAGAAGCTATAAAATTTTCAGAAAGTAGACATCTTATTTCTTTAAACCAGGAAAATTTGCTTTACTTATGACGCCTCCTATTTACTTTGAAGATAATAACGAGCACTTTAGTCCGTGAACAAAAAATTGACTTACACGCTGGATGCAGGGTAGCCTTTTTGTGCTTATTGCTTTTTTATTGTCATGCTTATCTCAGCGTTAGTAGCAAGTTCTGCTAGTTCATGTTTTTTTCGCTTTTTTCTGAGACAATAAGCAAGCGTTAATAAGAAGAAGCTGGTGCCTATAGAACAGGCCGCAATATAAAAAAATAAAAACTTTTTTAACATTTTCTTATCATCTTTGACTGTAGTTGTTTTTGTAGTATTAGTGTGAGAAGTTATGGGTAATGTAATATTGGACAAAAGTCTTTTTTATTGATTAGTGAGACTGCTACAGGCAAACTTTCCTGATTATCTATCACCTTATCTTCCGATGTACTTCTGAAAAAGGTACTTTTATTCTGTTTATTTTGGAGTACTGCTACATTATTTTTTTCGGGTAGTAATAAAAATTCAGACTGTATAGCGAACAAAGCAGGCAGCAATAAGAACATTATTTTTAATAAAAACCCCATAACAATTTTAGTTAGTGTGCTATTGGTACAGTATAATTAGTTTTTCACACAATAGTAATCCAAATTTGGATTACTATTTGATATTATAAAGTACAAAAAGATACTAAAAAAGGTATTTTTTTAGAAAATATGTTGATAAATAGTACTTTTATGATGGAATAAAGTATATTTATGTTCAGAATATACTTTATTATCTATATAGATATGCTTAGGAATTGCAATAAAAATACTAACTATTTAAGATTAAAAGACTATGCTGATGATGACCGCCCTAGAGAAAAGCTATTAAAACATGGGAGTCATGTTTTAAGTAATGCAGAATTGTTGGCTTTAATCGTTGGGTCTGGAACTATTCACATGAATGCTCTAGATTTAGCTAAAAATGTGCTAAAAGAGTACAATAACAGCTTAAGTAAGCTTAAGAGCTGTTCATTAGAGGACTTACAAAATTTTAAAGGGATAGGGCCTGCCAAGGCTGCGGTTATTGCAAGTGTATTAGAACTTAATCGACGCTTTGAAAAAGCTACAACAGGCCATCTTGAACAAGTTAAAAAAGCTCATGATGCTTATTTGATTATGAAAAGCCACTTAACTAACAAAGTGATTGAAGAATCTTGGGTTATATTGCTGAATCGGAATAGTCGAGTATTAAAAATTATTCAAACAAGCAAAGGGGGGCTGAGTAAAACAATTGTAGACCCTGCAGTAGTCCTCAAAAAAGTATTGGTATATAATGCAACGAGTTTCATATTGGTTCACAATCACCCCTCTGGTAATTGTGCTCCAAGTAAAGCAGATATACAGCTCACAAGTCGCTTAGAAGAAGCCGCTAAACACATAGGTGTCAGACTTTTAGATCATATTATTATTACTGACGATTACTATTTTAGCTTTGGCAATGAAGGCCTGATGGCGTGCTAAGTTATGCATAATATGTTTCAAAAAAGTGCTCTTATTTTGATATATCACTAGATATAGATAGCTTTGTGTCCTACTATTTTGTTGAATAGACAAGTAGCAAAGTTGTTGACTCTTAGTATTAGGATGTATAGCTGTTAAATATTGGTATAAGCAAAGTAATATCCCTTATTGCAATCAAGATATTCAAAATGAATCTGTTATGAAATTTAAAGGACTTATCATATGGGTAGCAGGAATCTTAACGTTACTTTCTGGTTATCATATTTACATGACATGGCAAACTCAGCGTATAGAAAAAGAAGCGAGGAGGGCAGCTACAGATCCTTTAGGAAACATTGACTTCCAAAAGCAGGAAGAATACTTAAGGAAGAAATCTTCAGAGACTGTTTTTTCTTTTTTGAAGAATGACTATACTTACAAAGACACTAAAAAACGTTCTATCAGGTCTGGTATTGATATAAGTGGAGGAACGCTTATTGTAGTCACAGTAGACGAACAGGGCTTTTTAGCCAAAATGATGGTCAACCCAAAGTCGCAACTTTTTGTAAAAGCGTGCAAGCTAGCGAAAAAGAAACTGGGTAAAAATGTACAGAAAAGCTTTTCTGATCACTTCTGTGATGCAGTACAAGAGATTCAACCAGGGACACAGCTCAGTAGTTTATTCTTGGGTAAATACATCTCAGAAATAGGTATAGATCCTACTAATGATCAAATTCAATCATTTCTTAACAAGAGGTATCAAAAAGAAGAACGACAGGCTAAAAAGGTAATAGATGCTAGATTGAATAAAACCTCTGTAGAAGGTATTTTGGTTACTAGTCGCAAGGATAAAGGCATAGAGATACAGCTACCAGGTACTTCAGACGCTCAAAAAACTAAACAAATGCTTTCTAAACAAGGGGATTTACGATTCCAGGTTGTGGTTGAAGATACGAAACTCCTTGAATCTTTTATCCAAGGAGTTTACCTACTATTACAAAGTAAACTAAAGCTCTATGGGCCTGATGGTAAGCAATTAGCTATTACGGACTTATTTACTGTCAGTCACGGGATTGTATATTGTAATACCTCTTATATTCAAGCAGTGATGCAGCTATTGAATCATGAAGAGGTACAAATGTTGCTTCCAAGCAAGATAGAGGTATGTTTAGGTAGTCAAGAAGAACAAGGATATGTACCGCTTTATTTTTTGAATAAGGCTCATTTAACTATCAATATATTGAGTGCTCAAGTACAGTACGAGAATGGAAGCTATATAACAGTTCTTAGGATGGATTATCCAAGCAGTAAGAGCTTTGCACGTTGGACGGGTAATAATATTAACAAGATGCTAGCGATTGTTATAGATGGGAGAGTGAATATGGCTCCCAAGATTAACCAAAAAATTACTGAGGGTAAATGCTCAATAGAAGGTAAATTCACAGCAGAACAAGCCCAGGTACTTGCCCAAATATTGAGCTCTGGTATTCTTCCTAAGCTTGCATTTATCGAAGAATCCTTTATAGGACCAGATGTTGCAGAAGAAGCCCAACAAAAGAGTATGTTAGCACTTCAATTTGCGCTTCTTTTGGTACTCTTGTTTATGTTGCTTTATTATGCTCTTGGTGGCTTGGTAGCTAATATGGCGCTCTTATTTAATACGCTATTTGTTTTGGGAACGTTAGCTCAGCTGGGAGCTTCTTTAACGTTACCAGGTATTGCGGGTATTGTGCTAACTATTGGTATGGCTATTGACGCCAATGTCATTATCTTTGAGGCCATCCGAGAAGAATTGAGGAAAGGTGTCCACATTTTAGTGGCTATTCAAAAAGGGTACGACAAGGCTTATCGTTCGATTATAGACTCTAACGTTACAACGCTCCTAACCGGTGTTATTTTGTATTGGTTCGGCACAGGTTCTATCAAGGGATTTGCTACTACGCTCATTATTGGTATTATTAGTTCGGTATTTACGTCTGTTTTCTTGACAAGGCTTATGATAGAGGGAATCGCTCGCATTGTCAACCCAGAAAGAATATCATTTTCCCTTCCATTCACAGGTAATTTGCTGACAAGAGTCAACTTTAATTTCTTAGGTAGAAGAAAAATTGCTTATCTATTATCCATTTTGTTCATATCAACAGGTTTCTTTTTCATTTACCAGCAAGGCATGAACTTAGCTGTTGACTTTACTGGAGGTCTTGTTTCGGTTGTCAAGTTTCATAAACCAGTCTCTATCCCTCATATTAAGGAAGGGCTTAATAAAACTTTTCCTGGTAAGAGCACAGAAGTTAAAACATATGGTAGTAGCAATATCATACGTACTACTACTAATGCAGGGCTCCAAGAAAACAGTCTAGCAGCTGACAAAAGAATCAAGCAGCAACTCATACAAGGCCTGTCTGCTACTACAGGTTGTCAATTCATCGAAAACAATATGAAGCTTACTTCGGGTACTTTTACTATTGCTAACACTTCGAAGATTGGTGCTAGTGCGGCCGATGATATTAAGTCAGGTTCTTGGTGGGCAGTGCTGATGGCCTTACTATTAATACTGGTGTATATATTCTTAAGTTTTCGCAATATGTCTTTAGCACTAGCAAGTATTGTAGCTTTGTTGCACGATATATTGACACTTTTTGCTGCTTTTGGTATTGCTAAGGCATGTGGTGTTATTTATGAAGTAGATCAAATATTTATATCTTGCGTTTTAACGATTGTTGGCTACTCTATCAATGATACCGTTGTAATATTTTCTTTTTTGCGTATGTTCCTTTCTAAAAGCCAAACAACAGGCCTGCACCAAGTAGCTAACCCTGCTATTAATAGCACATTATCGCGGACCCTTATTACATCTTTGACTACGATGATCCCTATTTTTATTCTCTACTTCAAAGGAGGAAAAGCGCTTGAATCAATGGCATTTTCATTGATGGTAGGCGTTATATCAGGTACTTATTCTTCTGTGTTTATTGCAACACCTCTTGCACATGACTTTATGATTCTAGGAGATAAAATCAAGAGATTATTGATTAGAAAAAAGTAATATTCAAACTTTTCTTTTAAAGCTATTATCACCATTGATGAGAAAATATAGCCGATTGATATTCTGTTATTAAAATTGCGGTTTCGATATACTAATACTACATAACGATATGTCATTTCAAAATTCTAATCCTAAAATACTAATAACACAACCTTATACCCCTAGTCTAGAAGCTAGTTACGAAAAAATTATAGCAAAGTATGGAGCTGATATTCACTTTCAAGGTTTTATTGAACATGAGTCGATTCCTGTACCACTGTTTAGAAAGTACAAGCATGACATATTGAATTATACTGCTGTCCTGTTTACTAATAGAACAGCTATTGATAGTTTTTTCCAGCTTAGTAAGACTTGTAGTATTAAAATTCCTGCTAATAAAAAATACTTTTGCCTGACAGAACCTTTACAAAATTATTTACGAAAATATATCGAATTTAAAAAACGTAAGGTATTTCATGGTCATAGAAAAGTAGATGACCTTTTTCCTCTTATCACAAAACACAAAAAGGAGTCTTTTCTAATGCCTTGTTCTAAGGGAAGACAAGCATCGATTCACTTGTTCTTCAAAAAGAAAGGATACTTATTTAAAGAAATTATTATTTATAAAACAAAGATCGCAAAGCTGGCAACATTGGATACAGGAGTTTATGATATTATTGTATTCTTTAGCCCTATTGCTGTAGAGGCGTTTGCTTCTAATTTTCCAAACTATCAACAAGGGTATACTAAAATAGCAACTTTTAATGACCTGACTGCTAAGATGGTAGAAAAGTTTGGATGGGAGAATAATATTCATGCTCCTACACTTGCTGCTCCTTCTATTGCTACTGCTCTAGATGCTTATTTTCAAGAAAAAGTAGAATAAGAGCTTATTCTATTATGATCCACAAGAGCGTGCTTTTCTTTATATTTTATATATTTGCCCTTGCAGGTAAAAAGCCTCATAGTAACTCAATAAAAATATTCAAATGTCTGATAGTTCTAATTTGATTGCTTTCATTACTACTGGTAATAAACAGTTTAAAGCACAAGTGGGTAGCACATTAATGATAGATAAAAGAGAAAATCTTTCCGGCACGACTATTACTTTTGACAGAGTTTTGTTAGTCATAGATGGAGATAACACCTATGTAGGTCAACCTTACCTTGAAGGAGCATGCGTGATAGGCGAAGTACATTCAACAATAAAGGATGAAAAAGTAGTCGTATTTAAGAAGAAAAGAAGAAAAGGGTATAAAGTGAAACGAGGACATAGACAACCTTATACACAAGTTACAATTAAAGAAATTATCACTTCATAAAATGGCACACAAAAAAGGAGTCGGAAGCTCTAAGAATGGCAGAGAGTCACATAGTAAAAGATTAGGTGTAAAAAAATTTGGTGATCAATTGGTTCAACCAGGCAATATCATCGTTCGTCAGCGTGGAACACGTTATCATCCGAAAAATCATGTTGGTATGGGTAAAGATCATACACTATATGCACTCAAAGCAGGGAAAGTATTTTTTGAAAATAAGAGGGGGAAACGTCTTGTATCAGTTGTAGGTTAAAAATATTGTAACATAGCATGCTAGTTATATTCCCACATGATCTTCACACTAGAAATGGGAATAATAATCAACTAAGGCTTTTAGTCTACAGCTTGTTTTTTTCTTTCAGCTTTTTATTGCCTCAATTAGCAAGACAAACAATACGAAATTCTTTTAGTAACATAAGGCTAGCTAGCAAAATAAAAAGTTATACATTAAAAGGTTTGATCAAAAAGGGTAAAGTTGACAAACTTACCCAGGCAGAAATATTGCAAGGTATTTTACTTTCTTTTGATGAGCAGGAAAGAAATATTGTCCCTGTTATTCAATTTTTCTTAGCGAAGCAACGAGATCACTTTACGTATTTTGAGAAAAACAGGATTATAGAGAGAGCTTTGCAGACTGATACTAATTATACTATTATAGAGTACTTACTGCAGCATAAAATCTATGACAAGAAAATGCTTCTGGGAAAAGCGTCTTATTCCTTCCGAGAAGCTTTTTCTATGATGGCTTCTAGACTGTTAGCTTCTATCACATTACAGCCTGCGTGGAAGCAACGTATCTTTGGGAAGATATTTCGCATTGAGGTAGCTATCTTGAGTTTTATTATCATCAACATACCTTTTTTTAAAAAAATTGCTTACTTAAAGAATCTGCGTAAATTTTTTATCTGTCTTGGTCTTATTAATACATTGACTAACATGACCTTTGTTTTATTGAATATTTTAATACTGGTATATACAATACCGAAAATGTATCGTCCAGGGTATTTAATCATGTTGCTCACGCAAAAAAGATATACTTCTAATAGCCAGGAAGTACTCAAACTACTGATGAAGTATGGCGCTAATCTTAATCAGAAAGCTTATTTTTTTTATCCCAAACAAGCAACGAAAGAGCTACACTCCTTCTTGAGGCTTTACAGGATAGAACATATAGGCCCCATTCATATTGCGGCTAGGAATAACAATCTCAATGCCGTCAAGCTGTTTTGTCATCAAAACCCCAAAATCATTGAGCAAAAAGCTTATATCATGACTGATAAAAAACTTACACCGACAAATTTTTTGCAAGCAGTCATCACCATACAAACTATCTACACAAAGATAGCGCCTTCAAAAAAGAAAGGGTGTATACAAATTTATTTACCTAAGCAACTCTGTTTAGCAGGCACATCCATGGACAAACTGCTAGAAAGCTATGAAAAAAAGAAGAGGAAAAATAAAAATGTCTAGTGTAAAGTACCTTCTATAAGATAGACTTTTTGGAGTAAGTGGCTAAAGAGAAAAAAGTATAGTACTATACTTTTTATATCCGATAGAGAAGCTCCTGTAATTTTTTCGTTAAAAGAAGACTCTGCTGGCTTCATTACTAGCTATTCTTGATAATTTAGTGTAAGATTGTCCTTATTTGATAGATAAGTGTTATTTTAACAGTATTCTTAATGAATCACTACCATTACCTATGTGCTCTACTACTTATTTTGTTAAATTAACTTTGTTATTATTTTTTGCTGCGGGGACGATTTGTGCGTCAAAAAAAATTAAGGGAAAAACAGATACCTTAGTAGCAGATTATAGCTCTGAAATCATAGATTATGCGATTGCATGTGCTAGTGGAGGTATAGCTTCCTATATGCTAAAATCTATTTTGGAAGTTTGCCAGATGCTAACACCAACGAATTGGAAGACAGTGCCTATCTACTGGATACAGTTAGCCTCAACTTGCCTGACTATTCCATTAGCGTTGAAGCTAGTGCGGGCTACAAAACGCGCATTCACTATGATAGGTAAGTATTGCATAGTACAGAAAATCATGACTTTCCTTTTTGTGACAGCTACTAGCTATCTGTTTACTTATTTGGGAATACTGAGTATGACTACAATTTATTCCTATTTATTGATGGAAAAGCCTGTGATACCTCTAATCCTGACTCAGGTAATTAATTTTTTTTCATCTTACTATTGGCAGGTAATTGCTATCTCTTTAGTAATTAATGTAGTAGGATTTGGGTTCGGCTACTTTTTTTATACAGATCATTTTACTGATCTATCTTATGCGCTCACTTTTCTAACAGTCACCAATTTTATTTATTGGAAGTGGGATGTCCATACGAAAGGCTTGGTAGGCAGTGGATGGATTTATATAGCTATTACACTTTGGGCTATGCGATTGGGAGGATTTTTATTTATGCGTATTAGACATCAGAAGAAAGATGCGCGCTTTGATAGCAAGAGAGGAAGTTTTGTAAGGTTTGGGGCATTTTGGCTTTTGCAGGCTATATCGGTCTGTATTATTCTTTTCTCTACTATACTTTTCTTTCAAAAGGTTGAAACATCAAAAAATATATCCTATTCGCTAGGATGGCTTATCTTGTCAATGCTAGGTCTTTTAGTAGAAACTATAGCTGACTGGCAGAAGTATACATTCAAAAAAAATCCAGCCAACCAGGGTAAATTTATTAAGAGTGGTCTTTGGTACTACTCACGTCATCCTAATTATTTGGGAGAGATATTATTTTGGCTAGGTATTTATTTGGCTCAAATACCAGCTTTGGAAAACTGGGAAATCATTATGGGCATGATTACTCCTATGATGATTACTACATTGTTGGTTTTTGTAAGTGGGATTCCTATCTTGGAAGATCGCGCTGATGCTCGCTGGGGTACTGACCCTAGCTATCAAGCTTATAAGGATCAAACAAGTGGTTTAGTTCCTTTCTTATAAGAATTGGGGATAACTAGGTTATTCTTAATAGAGTTTTTATATTCTTGTTATTAAAACCTTTAGCATAGCATGTCCCGATATCAGTTAGCTTTACATATTTTTAGGAGAGACTTACGAGTAGAAGACAATACTGCTTTGTATTATGCATTGCGTAATGCGAAAAAAGTGATCCCCTGTTTTATCTTTGACAAGCGACAGGTTAAAAATAATTCTTATCAATCGATGAATGCTGTACAGTTTATGGTAGCTTCTATCAAAGATCTATCCCAGCAGCTTAAGCTGCTGGATGGGAAACTTTATCTTTTTTATGGGATAGCTGAAGAGGTTATTGAGCAATTGTGCCAAAAGTTGCCGATTGACCTAATTACGATCAATCGTGACTATACTCCTTTTTCGCTGAGAAGAGATAGTAATATTCAAAAGATAGCTAAAAAATATGAAGTCATTTGTTATCAACTAGGTGATGCACTTTTGCAAGAGCCTGAAGAAGTATCTAAATCAGATGGCACTCCTTACACTGTTTTTACGCCTTTCTTCAAAAAGGCTAGCCAGTTGCCTGTTCGGATGCCTGTTACAACACAAGGAAATCATTATGCCCATTTAGTTATACCAGAAGCAAAAGAGGAAAGCTTTTTAGCTAGTATAGTGCCTTTCCCCAATCCAACTATATTATTGCAAGGGGGTAGTCAAGAAGCCAACAGGCTACTTGAAAAGGTTACTGAATTAGTGGATTATGCTAGACTACGCGATTATCCACGAGAACAATATACTTCTCTTTTGTCAGCGCATCATAAATTTGGCACTATTCCTATTAGGAAAACTTATCATGTGCTTCGGAAGCACTTCGGTTCAAACCATAGAATGATCGTTGAACTTTACTGGCGTGATTTCTTTACCCATATTGCTTATCATTATCCTCATGTTTGGGGACATGCTTTTCAAAAAAAATATGACAAAATTCCATGGAAACAAGATCAAGTAGCTTTTCAAGCTTGGTGCCAAGGAACTACAGGGTTTCCTATTGTTGATGCAGGTATGAGGGAACTTAATACAACAGGATATATGCACAATAGAGTTAGAATGATTACTGCCTCCTTTTTGGTTAAAGATTTGCACATAGACTGGAAGTGGGGGGAGCGATATTTTGCGCAGCAGCTGACAGATTATGACCCTGCTGTTAATAATGGTAACTGGCAGTGGGCGGCTTCTACAGGCTGTGATGCACAACCTTACTTTAGGATTTTCAATCCTTGGAGACAGCAGCTAAGATTTGATCCAGAGGCAGTTTATATCAAAAAGTGGGTGCCTGAGTTACGTGATTTGACCGCTAATGTCATCCACTCACTTTTGATCAAGCAGGCTGTTCAAGCTAACAATTATCCCTCTCCTATTGTCGACCATCAACAAGCAGCAAAAGAGGCTAAAGAGATTTTTAAGGAAGTGCTTTGACAGTGCTAAGGACCATAATATACACAAGAATATGGTTACCAGTCAAAAATATGTTGTATATTATTACAAAGCGTTTCATGTCATATCGATTTTTATACATATACTTATTATTTATTTCTTCGACATTTTTTTATCCTGTAAAAGGAAAAAGTATCATATCTCCAAAGCCTGACTTACAACTTAGCAGAGGAAACGTTAGTGTAGAGGAGATGACAGATCAAGCTAAGCAGGTGAGTACTTTTTCAAAGAAAGAAAAAATTGGGGGAATATTGGCTTTACTAATGGCAATTTTTTCAAGGTATGTACGAGGAGAAACTAGTGACGATACTGATCTAAATGAAGCAATTCCCTTGGATTTAAACAATCAACCTATTAGTGAAATCATAGCTAAAGACGAATCTTCCCCACTTTCAAATAGTGAGCAATCTCAAGAAATAGAAGATAGTAGTAGTGAGCCTTCAGTAGCGGAACGTACAACAGCAGTAAAAGGTACTCGGGTCAATTTAGATAAGTTAGAAACTCTGAATCCTCATGTCCACTTTCTGAGCTATACTAATAGTACGACGACTAGCCGAGCATCCAATAACAAAAAAAATAAAGCACATGATCAAGCTATCACTAGTGTTTCATTCTCCAAAGATGGTCTATTTTTAGTATCTAGTAGCCTAGATGGAAAAATTAGACTTTGGGATATTACAAGCAAACAATTAATTAAACCCACTTATAAGCAAGCAAAAAAACAACAAAATCAGCCCCAAATACCATCTTCTTCTAGGAAAAAACTCCCTTTCCATGGTGCTGTATTTTTTTCACCTGACTGGGCTTCCACGCATAATCTTATGCGATGGTATTTTGCTATAGCTGGAGAGAATAAAATAATAAAGATCTTTTATCTAGCAAAGGAAGAGTATGAAGGAAAAGAAAGAATAAAAGCTGAAAAAATAGGTTTTCTCAATTTATACGATTCCATTTATTCACTCAGTATAGCTCCTAATCAGCAAGATTTAGCAGTGGGAACATCCCAAGGTAGAACGATGGTCTATACTATGCACTACGATGAAAAAAAAGATGTAATCTATTTTATTCATAAAATGACTATGAAGACAAGTATGTATGAAACTACTCGTCTATCTTTTTCTTATGACAGCCAGTGGCTAGTATCAGGAGGAAAAATGGGAGGGATGAAAGTATGGGCTTATCAAGACGACTCTCATAGTAATATGCCTATATTCAGCACGGAAGGTCGCAGATCGTATAAGAGTATACTGGCTTTAGGATTTGCACAGGATGAGCATCTTTTGGCGATCAGTGAATCTAAACATGATTTACACTTTTACAACTTAGAGAATGCTCAACAACAAGCAGCAATTAAAAGTAGGTTTACACACAATCTCAGCCAATTTACAAGTATACTATTTATTACATCTCACCTATTAGCCCTTGGGCTCGGCGATGGTTCTATAGAAATATGGTATATATCCTCTGACGAGAATAAAATAGTTTTAATCGGAGGACGATTGATTTTAAAGGAAGCTAATAAACATACAAGTATTACAGCCCTTGCTTTTTATCAAGGAACTTTAGCTGTAGGTAGTAGTGATGGTGTCATTAGGCTATGGTACTGGGATATAGAAAGACTAGAGAATGTATTAGCTAATACTAATGGTCCGATCCAATTTGAGAATAAAGCGCCATAGCGGTTCCTTAACTATACACAAGTTATCTCAACGAGAGAGTGTAATTTAAACTCTGTCTAAGGTTTCAAATGTAAAGTTAAATCAAGAGGCATTCTAGCTCCAAATCTAATGGTTAATTGCTGTGCTGTCAAACCCCAATGTGACAAAGGTGCACTCCACTTTTTTTCTATGTT
>JBCCTJ010000025.1:0-13749 GCA_039198585.1 Bacteroidota bacterium | reverse complement strand
TTTTGATTTTTGATAGTCAAAAAAGCCAAAATGAGCCTTAACTATCCTAATATTATTACGAAGGGCCTGGGGTACTAGGTTTTCTTTGCCCACATCATTTTCATAGGGAGCATAGATTTTTTTTGGCAGCCTAAGATTACAGTTATTTGTCAAAACAATCCTAAGCGATTTTTTAGCCTCATTTTTATAGATAGCTGGCAGGTCATACTGCATAGATACATCATCTACAATCAGGCTGATTGGGTCGTTTTTGCTATTTTTCATAGCATATTCAGTCGCATTGATGAGCAGGGGTTTGAGATAATACAAATCTCCTATAATCGAATTGGCATAGGCATTGCGCTCGAGGTGCATATGGTAGTCACTAGGAGTCAAGCCTTTTGCAGTAAGGTCATACCATGCAGCATTGAGTAAGTCATCCAGCTGAATGGCCTTCACAGTCATGCGTAAGTGCCTTTTAGCATCCTCACTTTTCTTATAAACGTATTGCATAGCACTATTGAGAGTCTGTACCTCACCAGCATCCCCAAGTTTCAGCTCAATCATCCCAATATTCTTTTATATCTCTTTCATCATCATACTCTCTTTACCAATAGCTTGAGAAAGCTGCATAGTACTATCTGTCATGCATACCAAGAGGTTTTGCTTTTCCTCTTCTAGTGCATGAATTTTTTCTTCAGCATGGAAAGTATTGTCTCGTAGATACTTGATCAGGTATGCTATCGTCAAGGAAATAGCAAGAGACCTCTTAGCAAAGGAGAACAAAAAATACCACCTACCATTAACCTAGTGCTATACAGCAGAAAAAAGAAATACAGAGGAGCCAAAAGCATATTAGACGCCTTTAAAGACAAAGAGTAGGATCGCTGATGATATCCTTCAAGTTTTTAGTAGATCTAAACAGAGAAGAAGATAAAAGTACTCTCAAACATGGAGATGCAGCCTTAGCTGAACT
This sequence comes from Bacteroidota bacterium, assembly GCA_039198585.1. GTDB lineage: Bacteria > Bacteroidota > Bacteroidia > Cytophagales > Amoebophilaceae > JBCCTJ01. Next base: position 12,794 of record JBCCTJ010000025.1, on the reverse strand, counting down.
AGTTCTTAAGCATGGAGGAAAAGGCGACTTAGACAAGCTAGCAAAAGAAGAGGAAAAATTGCTTTTTTCGATGATCGACCAGTCTAGCTATTCTACACAGGCATCACTGTATACGCTGTCGCAGTCTGATATGAAAAAAAGTACTAAAAATCGGCTGATTTTACCTCTTTTCCATGCTCATGAACATGAACGGGAAATCTTCTCTAAAACTCACATAAAATATTTTTAAACAAAAACGTCTGTAGTTCTGTACTACCTCTAAAAATATTATTGGCACAGCTAACTAATCAGAACTGTTTTAGGTGAGGGTGTGTGGTGGGATTAGATTTTTGGCCTTTTGGATATTTTTTATGGTATTTTTCTTCTTTTGTACCATACAATAAATAGGGATACCGAGACAGATGATTAGCAAGCAAATGATACCTATGATGTAGAATATTTTTTGGTTTGACGATAAGAGGCTGGTTGGCTTTGTACAGGGAGGGGTGAATGGCTGGTTGTTTTTGATGAGAGTTGGAGCGCTTTTGATCTGCTCTACAGTAACCAGCTGTTTGAGCAGTCCCTCTTGGAGGAGTTCTTCATCATCCTTAGAGTTATAACATTGCCTAACCGCTCTATTGAACTCTGCACCTAGTCCAAGAAGAAGTGAAATAGCATTCTGGACCATTAAATAGTTATTTTCACCTTTTACTACAAATTGATCCCCCTTCAGGCAGTCATCAAAATACCTGAAGAGTTCATAGCTATCTTTACAGTTCAGAATGAAAGAGCTATTAGGATAAAAAGAGTTTTCAAAACGATATCTAGTCCTTCCCAAACATGTTAATTTAATATGATAGGTCTCTTTTATTTCATGCTCAAAAAAAGATTTTACCTGAACCAAAGACGAGAGGGAAGCTAAAATAGCTTTAACACATTCCTTTTTTTGGATGCTTGTAACATCTTTTTCGCCCATTTTTGTGAAGTTTTGGTAGATAGCTAATAGGATATTCTTCATGGGTTGCATAACTTCTTTACCATTTCTAGAATACTTAGCATCTACCATGTCCTTATAAACAGTAACTTCGATATCTTGATTGATATCACACATACGTCCATAGTCAATAAGATGAAAGTTGTAATTACTATCGACTAAAATATTTCCTCCGTGGAGATCGGCATGACACTTGCCATTGCCGAAAAAAAGATGATAAAAAAAGAGAATTTCTAAATGGTCTAAATTTTGTTTTATCTTTTTGATAGCTAATACATCTAAAGTATTGGCTTGTATCTTTTTGCAAAAATCAGTAAATAATTCGCCATCAATGAATTCCATAGCTAAGAACTCTTTTTGCTGCTCCTCATTTATATTCTTGTCTTCTACTGCGAGATGTACACTTTCAATACCGGGAACTTTTTTGTCGTACATTTTCCTGCCGAGTTCTATATATCTACGTTCAATGGAAAGGTCAGTTTCTTGTTTGATTTCTTCCTTGACTTCTTCGATAAGAGAGAGCAAGTTACCACTATCGGCATCGTAAAAATTTCGTGCAATAAACTTTTCATTTCTTTCTGCTTCTTGGAGAATCTCTTGCCTTTTTTTTTTGAGATATTTTACTACATAGCAACGTTCTTTTGCCACTAGCTTTGCAGTTTTCGCTACAGAGGCAGATTGAAGAGCAGTGATGCTAAATTCCTTACCGAATAGCAATGATAAGGAAGCTTCTGCTCTATCTTTGATCTCAAATGGAGCTGAGAGCGCTTCTGAAAGAATATGCAACATTTTTTTCCCCTCTTCTGTGAGATCATTTTCATCAGTATTAGTCACTACTTTTTGAACCATTTTTCTTGATAGAATAGTTGCCTCTTTTAAAGTAGCTTTTAAAAAAGCAATGTTTCTTGCTTCTCCCTCTTTATCTAACCCTCCTTCATGAATAAAAGTATATAGTACATGACACTTTTGATTTATCTCTCCCAAAATAGCCCTTAGGACGCTTTCCAGAAGCGTAGAATTTACTCTTGTAAAGCGCATTTCTTCTAAAGAACTTAAGTAAGTATATGATAAGAAAACATCTATCAGACTAAGTTCTTTTATATAAGGGCCTATATCATGATAGTTAATTAAGTTTTTATCAAGCTCTTGGCTGATCATATTATGATTTACCCTAGTGTTATGCTCTTGAATAACTTGATTGAAACGATGAATCGTAGACGTAATATTATTCTTGTTATTATTCAAAATTGTCTTGAATTTTTCTTGTTCCACTTGGAGGAGTTTGTCTACTTTTTTCTTTGCTGCTTCATACGCTTTTTCCAGTATATCAGTTTCTTTTTTGAGATCATCAAGAGAGATATTCTTATACTTCTCTAGTTTTTTTAGTTTCCTTTTTTTACGTGTACTCCTGTTTTTTTCTTTTAACTTAATCGCTCTAGATGATTTTTCATAGGCACTTTTTGCGTTTTCTTCTGTTTTTACATTGGGATGATCACTAAAGTCATAAGTAATTGTGAGTAGCTTCAGGAAGCCTGTATGCTTATCTTCTGCAGCTTGGATGGAAAAATAGCAGCTAAAAGATAATGCTAGGAGTGAAAGAAAGCTTTTGATTTTATTCATTTTTAAGAACTGTCATATAGATAATATAGTTGTCGTCTGCGAGGAGAAGGAGCTATAAGTATGCAATATTAAAAAAAATTTTATACCTGTATATAAGGTCAGTCAAAAGAGTACAAAACTCTTTCAAGGGTTATGTCAAATTGATGATAAATTCTTGCTCCAAGTCAGATCCTGTAGTTGTTAGTACTTGCATGTTGTGGAATAGTAAAAATATCACTGCAGCCATAAGCGTTTGTTTCAATTTTTTTAGCTGACGGGCCTATACAGTTGCTATCACAATAAACGTGATGACTTAGGCTCAAAATAATTTTATTCTTTAAATTTGTGTTATGCAAAGAGGCTTCATACTATCATTTGTTTACAACACTGTTTTTCACATAGTACTTGTAATATTTTTCGGAAAGCTTTTTTATCGCCAGTCTAGAAGAGCGCCTATTAGAGGCAACCATTTCTTATATAGAAATTTTTTAGGAGCTATGATCACGCTTCATTTTGTAGGGTTTCACTTTTATACAGCATGGTGGGGAAATACTTTGGTACAGCTACAAGGAGCTGAAGATGGAGTAGCTCTACTCAACCTGATTAATATTATTACATTTCCAGTTACCCTGCTTATATGGGTTGCAGCTTTTTTTGAGTTTGAAAAATTTGAGAATATGCCTTCAGTTGCTAAAATTATGAAAAACTACTATGGCAGTTTAGCAGGAATCATTACTTGGATGCTGGTTTTTACATTCGGATGCATGATGATTATCAAAAAAATAGAAATGATTATTCATTTCACAGAAAGTGGTAAAAAATACTTAACCTTTACAAGGCAGGGGTTAGACATTTTTTTTCAATTGGTGAAAATGGGAAGCTTTGCTTTAGAGTTTCCTCTATTACTGGCCTATATGTTTGCCACAGCTGATATGGTCAATTTACTTATCCCTAAAAAGCAAAACCCCTGGATATCTGAACAAGCTCGCATCAGTATCATTGCAGGCTTGATTGCTCTATTGACTATTAGTGTAAAAATATCTAGCTGGTGGTACGATGCACAAATCATACAATCTTTTTATTTGTACTTTTTTTCCTTGCTAACAGTCCCTTTTTTAGCTATTTTATGGGGTTTTAAAGTGAATAGGCAGTCCTTCTATGTTAGTATCAGTATTTTCTTAACAATCTTTCTAGGGGCTTTATTAGTTGCTTATATCAAAGAAGATTCATTGCTAGCTACATCACTAGTCAATTTCAAACAAGGTAAACCGAGTGCACTACTCCAATTTGCCAAATTAGGAAGTATCTGGGGTAATGTAGCAGCTTTCTTAGGATTTTTGATCCATCATTACCTAGTCAATGATGGCATACTAACAGTAGAACTAAGATAATAGTTTAGCAAGTACTTATGATCTATTGATTAGGTTTTATCTTCAAAAAAGCGCTCTACAAACTGATCTACATTAAAAACTTTTAGATCTTCTAGCTTTTCGCCAAATCCTAAGTACTTTACTGGAATACCGAGCTCAGTAGCAATACCAATAATTATACCTCCTTTAGCACCACTATCAAGCTTGGTTACAATGAGTCCAGTCACCCCTACCATTTCTTTGAAAACAGTGGCTTGTCGCCATCCATTTTGGCCAGTAGTAGCATCAAGTACAAGCAATACTTCATGGGGAGCTGTCGGCATTAATTTTTGTGTGACTCTTTTAATTTTGCTAAGCTGATTCATAAGCGGAATCTTGTTTTGTAACCGACCAGCTGTATCGATGATCACAATATCTGCACCCTCCTCTTGGGCTCTCTGTACTGTTGCATAGGCAACACTACTAGGATCTTTTTGCATACCTCGATTAACAATCATACTGCTAGATCGTTCGGCCCAAGCAGCTAACTGTTCTGGAGCAGCTGCTCTAAAAGTATCCGCAGCACCCAATATTACTCTTTTCTTTTTGCGCACATAATAGTGAGCAAGCTTACCAATAGTAGTCGTTTTACCTACACCATTAACGCCTACAACTAAAATAATATGAGGATTTTGCAAGGAAAGAGGCTCAGTAGGATGCACAGATCGCAAGCGGATGGTTATTTCTTGTTTAAGGAGATCAACAATTTGATCAAAAGAGTAATTTACATCGATTTTTTCCTGCAAAAAATCTACAATATCTTCGGTTACTTGGGTACCTACATCTGCCTCTATGAGCAATTCCTCTAGATTTTCTAAGATTTCTGTACTTAGCTGAGGGGAGCCAATGAAAATTTTCTTGAGTCTAGACCAAAAAGAAGGAGTTCTATTTTTTTTCTGAGAGGGCATAACATCCTCTTTAGGAGTTCTCCTAAAAAAATCCCAAAAACCCATGATTTTACTTAGATAGGATGACTATGATCATCATTGCTTATGTGGAGCAACGAGCTTGGTAACTTCCTCAGCAGCTACAAAGAAACTTTGAAAAGTGTAAGCACCCGTTTTAGAAGATTTTCTAGGGATGATTACTTGAGCACGACTCTTGGAAAGATTGCCCTTTACTTTACCAACGGATTTTTTTGCCATGATTACTTAATTTCTTTATGCAGAGTATACTTTCTCAAAATGGGATTATACTTTTTTAGCGCCATTCTTGCTGTTGTATTCTTTTTATTTTTTTGTGTCATATAGCGCGAGGTGCCTGCTATGCCACTTGTCTTATGCTCTGTGCACTCTAGAATAATTCTTACTCTATTTCCTTTCTTACTCATTTTTTAGTGATATTGAATCGGGGTAAAGCTATTACTAGAGAGCGAAGCTTGGCAGATAAAGTACCTGCTTGGTATGCTTTTTTCAAGGTGGGCAGCATACCATTTTTTTGTATAGTACGCAACGCACCTGTACTGATACAAAGAGGGATCCACGCATTTAATTCTTCTATATAAAACTTTTTTTTCTGCAAGTTTACCTGAAACTTACGACGTGTTTTATTGTTAGCGTGGGACACATTGTTGCCAAAAATGGTACGTTTACCTGTAATTTCACAAACTCTAGGCATAATGAATATTGATTTTAAGCAGCTTAATCATTGTAGTTAATGGTTTAACCACAAATAATTTTTTTCTCTAATATGGCACAAATTTAGAGAATCCAGCATAGATCTACAAACTTAAGCAAGTTATTATCTACCAGAGATCTGTAGAATACTTGATTGCGCTTAAATCGTAATCGTCATTTTGCTGAAATCATCTACTGCTAAAAAATAGCTGAAAAAATGTATATCTTGCCGTTGTTTTCTTACCCATTCAAGTATGAGCATACATCTTGCTACGATCACACGACATCAGCGCAATCAAGTTAGAGCACTGAGAAAAAAGAAAAATAGAAGAGAGCAAGGCCTTTTTATAGTAGAGGGGTTCAAAAGTGTTCAGGAGCTACTCAAGTCAGATTATTCAATAGTAGAAGTAATTATGACTTCAAGCATGGCTAAAAAGCTTAAGAAGACAATGAGACGAGTTATACCTATTGCTGTGACTGACAAAACAACCATATCATCTATAGGAAGTTTAGCACAAAATGAAGGGGTAATAGCAATTGCGCAGTGTAAAAAGAATGTACAGCCCGTTATAACTACTACTAGTCGTTTGCTTATTGCAGATAATATTCAAAATCCAAGCAATCTAGGAGCATTAATGCGCATAGCAGATTGGTACGGAATAGAAGCTATGATAGCTTCTTCTACTAGTGTAGATTGCTACAATAGCAAAGTGATTCAAGCCAGTATGGGCTCTTTTACACGAGTGCCTATTTACTATACATCTTTAGGAAAATTCTTAAAAAAGCTTAAAATGACTATTGTAGGGGCTACGCTGAGTGGGCATAAATTGCATGAGCAACAGCTGCCTAGACAAGGAGCTTTAGTTGTAGGCAATGAGAGTCAAGGGATTAGTTCTTCTATTGAGCCTTATTTAACACAAAAGGTTACTATTCCACGTTATGGACAAGCACAGTCTCTGAATGTAGCAGTGGCAGCAGGTATTATTTGCGATTATTGGCTTAAAAAAAGTGCTCAATAACATAAATTTATTTAATCAAAAGTGTAATTTTGTTTTGAAAAATGGAAAGTGTTATGGGACGTATTATAGGTATTGACTATGGGGCTAGAAGGGTAGGAATAGCCGTAACAGATCCAATGCAGCTGATCGCAAGCCCTCTTACAACACTTCCGACACAAGAAGTACTCACATTTCTCAAGAGGTATACCACTACTGAACCGGTAGAGGCCATCATAGTAGGAATTCCTATCCAACTAAACGGGAGGTTAGGAAAAGCCATGTATCCTGTTCAAAAGTTCATAAGAACCGTGGTGCGTCACTTTCCTTCTATCAATGTGTGGGGATACGACGAGCGTTTCACTTCATCGATAGCATATAAGAGCATAATGATAGCGGGCTATAAAAAAAAGAAAAGAGAGCAAAAAGGCGCACTAGATAGGATCAGCGCTACACTTATCTTACGTTCCTACCTAGAGTCTCCTGATACAGCTATAACCATTCCTAAGCCAATGGTAATTAAGGCCAAGAATAATGAAAAATAAGAATGAAAGGCTATATTAGAGATAAGCTAAAAAGCATAGCCTCATTGTCTTATGATCAAGATATAGAAAAAAAACAATAGGCATGTAAAAAGACTATCAATAATGGAAAATAAAACAATACTTTTCTATATTACGCTATTACTCTTTGGTTTTATTCCTTACCATGCGAGTAGCTTTCAGCTAAAAGTTGCTAATGAAAAGTCTACTGTACTGCTAGGTGTAGCGCTAGGCATTAGCTCCACAATCCTACTAAAAAGAAGGCTAGCTGCAAGAAAAAAAAAGGCTTTAACAGTAAAAAGAAAAGGAAAAAAGAAAAAAACCAGTGAAAATTCTTTACTAGCTAAACAGAATAAAGAAGCTCATAAAAGTGAGGTAACACCTCTACTGGCAACTACTCCAAAAGAAAAGAAGCAAATAGCTGAATATGGTGTAAAAAGTATTACTATGCCTCTTACTAGCACGCAATCTAATCTAATAGAAAAAGAAGAAGCAAACAAAAAACAAGCTACTAGCACGCTATGGTTGATTACCTTATTAGTTATGATGTTATTAGGAAGTTTAGCAATTATTTTTTATTTCAGAAAAAAGAATAGCTCTCCAAAATAAGAAGGTTACTCTTATGCTACGAATCTGTCAGCAACTTTTTATAAAGGTCGAGAAAATAACTAGTGTCATTTTGCTTGCTGTCACTTATCTGATTAGCATCATGATCTACCTTAGTTTTTATCTGATCTGCAAAAAGAGAAGAGTAGTCAGAATATTGTTGAGCAAGAGCATAAAAATTTTCTATTGTGGGGCTCTTCTCTTTTTCGTGCACGTCACTAAAGACTTCAGGGTTCATATTATTTTGAAACTGACTATCGTCATGCATGTAAAGATATTTGGCTTTGGAAAGTAATGTGCCTTTCTTATATACTCTTTTAGCATACATGGGGAAAAGAGCCCAAGACCAACCTATACAATGAATAATTTTAGGAATCCACTGCAGGTATTCAAGTACTGATAGCACAGACTTATTCATGAAAATCAATCTATCATGATTGTCTGGATAAAAATTGCCATGCTCATCCTCAAATATGCCTTTTCTCTGAAATAGGTACTCATTATCCAAAAAGTAAGCCTGAACGCGGGTAGGACGCAAAGTACTCACTTTGACAACTAATGAAACATCTTCATCGCGCACAGGAATATTAATTCCTGAAAGGCGCTGTACTTCATGCAGCGAGTTGGTACGTTCATTGATAATACCAAATTTCGGCATGATAATACGAATTTCATACTCTTGTGTTTCATCAATAGCTTGGATTAGCTGTTTGACCCATCCAGCAATAGAAGAAATATGGAGAAAAGGCTCAACTTGTGTAGTTAAGTAAAGAAGCTTAACTTTTTTTTTGTTTGATGAAGAACGACTTTTAGACATTGCGTAATTGTTGTGAATACACAAAAATACCTAATATTCTTTATCCAGCCAAGCATCAGCCTATATCACAGGTAGACTCTCTGTAAGAAACAGGAATATCTAGAAGTGGAAATGAGGCTTATACTAGATTATACAGATCACGTGGGTGTAGTACCAGTTAAAAATAAGGCTATTTTTGTTCTAATTGATTGGCTACTAACCAGTCTAATTTTTTTTTAATTTTGGGTGTAATCAAATGCTCTATAGCTTCTGCCTCATTGTGTGCATGGCTCTTTTCTACACCCATATAGTGACCTAAATAAGTCTGCCATAAAACATGTAAGCGGCGAACATGTTCTCCTTTCTTAAAACCAAGCGGAGTAAGCGCCCATCGCCCTTGATCATCCTGCAATACTAAACCTTCTCTTGCTAATTTTTGAAGATAAAAGCGCATTGTACCTTGATCTAGCGGGCGAGCTTGAAAGAGCTGACTCACGGTGTAGGCGTTTTGATAAGCATTATTTTTTTTGCTAAGCTGATAGAGCAACTTAAGAATATTCTCTTTCCAGATTTTTTTGCGGTAGCAATGCTGACGATACATTCTAGCAAGCCAGCCATCTGCAGGAGCCACAATAAAAGAAAAGAACGCAATAAGATTCATCAGTAGTACCATACAAGGCCCTGTAGGAATAGCGAGCATCGAAGAGAATAAAACACCTAGTAGGCTGGCTAGGCAACTAAAAAAAATCGCAATCCAAACGAGCTTAGATAGGCGGTTGGTCCAAGATCTAGCTGCTGCTGCAGGTATTAATAGCATAGCTGACATCAATACAATACCCACTGTTTGTACTCCCATGATAATAGCCATTAATGTGAGAAACTGAAATACAAGCGTTAATCTTTTGACAGGTCGACCTATGGCTTGTGCAAATTGCCTATCAAAGCTAAGAAGCTGCCATTCTTTAAAGAGCAGTATTAAACAGACAAAAATAGCCAAGTCTAATAAAGCAAAAAACCAAATATCGCGCTGCATAAGAGACGCAATATTGCCCAGTAAAAAATGGTGCAATCCTGCCTGACTCTCATATCCACTATGTTGAATATAGCTCAATAGCATCAAGCCTGTTCCTACAAAAATAGAGAGTACAACAGCAATAGCATTCTCTCTCTTAATTTTTGCATAACGTGCCAAAGTATGTAATAATAAAAGTGCTAAGCCACCACTTGCCAGGGCGCCTACTGTTAGTAGCCAAGGTTCTTTTCGATGAGTAATCATAAAAGATAGGCATATCCCTGGTAGCAAGGCATGTGCAATCGCATCAGCTGCAAGTCCTTCTTTTTGCAATAGACTAAACGTACCTATGACAGCTGTACTGCTCGCCGCTAGTATAACACCCAAAAATAACAACCACAAAGTAGGATCGTAATAATGATAAGGAAAGAGAAGCATCTTTAAAATTCAGTTAATAAGGTCCACAAAGTTAGTTCTTTCACAGATAAAGATTAATGTCTCGCTCGATATCATATGCCAGATCAGAGTCACAGTAGCATTACGGTGTAGCTACACAGTGTAGAAAAAATGACGATGGAAGCGACTGCTGCTGAAGCCCTCTGAGAGCTCATGCATGCAGTAGAGATCTTTGATCTGAAAAGGTAGTTTATTCATTTTTTACTAACTTTGTCCCTCTTCTCTACTATTTAAAAATGAATATTATCAACGGCATGTCTTTAGAGAGTATTAAAAAACGATTTGGCATCAGTGGGCATGCTCTCGTGCTGAATAGGGCCATAGCCATGGCAGCACAAGTGGCTCCGACACCACTTAGCATTCTAATTAGAGGAGAAAATGGAAGCGGGAAAGAGTCATTTGCTCGTCTGATTCACTATTTAAGTCATATAAAACATGGGGAGTTCGTTGCGGTCAACTGTGGAGCAATTCCAGAAGGCACTATGGATTCAGAGCTTTTTGGTCATGAAAAAGGTTCTTTCACTGGAGCAGCTACAGCAAGAAAAGGCTATTTTGAAGTAGCCAATCAAGGAACCATTTTCTTAGATGAAATTGGTGAGATGCCACTGCCTAATCAGCCGCGTCTACTACGCGTTTTAGAGAACAAGGAGTTCATGAGAGTAGGTTCATCGAAGAAACAAAAGTCAGACGCACGGATCATAGCAGCTACCAATGCCAAGCTGGAAGAATATGTACAGCAAGGACGTTTCCGAGAAGATCTTTATTACCGTCTAGCACAAATCACAATTACAGTACCTCCACTAAGAGAAAGAGGGGAAGATATCATCCTATTATTTAAAAAATTTACACTCGATTTTGCCTCTGAGTATCAAACTAAATTAGTACAATTAGATCAAGAGGCCTCTGACATGATTTTGCACTATCCCTTTCCTGGCAATATACGCCAACTCAAGAATATTGCTTGGCAAGTAGCTGCACTAGAAAACAACCAGCCTCTTATTACAGGGGATATCATAGCGAAGTATCTGCCAAAAGTGGGCGCATTGCCGGCGACAACCTCGCAGTATAGTCACGCACTCCATGATCAAGAACGGAAATTCTTATACAGAATAGTCAGGAAGCTACAACATGAAATAGAGCATATGAAGAAAGCAATGTATGATTTATCTCAGAGTGAACAGCAAAAGCCAAAGAGGGTGACGCCTTCACCTAGTCACTTGCTAGGGCCCTCATCAAGCAATAAGATCGACAGCGAAGCAGTGTCAATAGCTCAGCAAACTAATCTAGCTAGCGATGAGCCTGCCGAGCAAGAAGAAGAAACACTCTCGCTAGCACACCAAGAAAAAAAACTGATTGAAAAAGCAATCGCCAAATACAAGCATCGCAAAGAAGCGGCTTATCAGCTCGGTATAGCAGAAAGAACCTTGTATAGAAAGATCAAAGAGTACGAATTATAAATCTCCAGGATACAGGCCCACAAAGGTGCAGTATTGACGAGATTGGGATGGGCAGGATAATACGACACACTATAGCAATCATTAAAAAATAGATGGATAGGCGGCCCTGTTAATATTTTTCAGACAAAAATAGTTGAGCGCAATAACGTCTACATTTTTTTGCATAGCTTTCATCATCATACTATTCTTAGCAATAGCTTGATAGAGCTGTTTAGTACTAGTCAGTAATAGATACTAGGATCTTCTGTTTTTCTTCTTCTATTTTTTCTACTAGCTGCCTAGTAACAGCAATCTTATCTGGCAAACACTTAATAATATACACCATGCCCAGCGAAAGAATAATACTCCCCAAAACAGGGCAGAACATGCTCATTCTAGATAGCAAGAGTATCAACCTGTCTGTGATTGCTTTGTGTACTGAGAGAGATATCAACAAGGCTAAGCTTTGGAATAGTCAACATGTACCTTAATCTACAAAAAAAGCAGTAGTCATCACGCCAGCAGTCAAGTAGAAAGGAGTAACTGGATTGTTCAAGTCTGAGATGGCTGTCATCGTTGTAACGCAGGTAATCGAGAGAAATACCGCCCACTGATAGTAACAAGGGAAGTAAGGCTGTAGCTATATTTTCTTAGTTACAAAAGCACCAATTATAATAATAAGAGCAAATAATCGAAGCAAGTAAAGATTGTAGTAATTCAGAGAAGTAGCTTCTGGTTTGGCCCAGCAGGGAAACATATAGTAACAGATGACAAAAAAAGAGAGGACCAATACCTCACTTGTAGTACTTTTTCATTGGTCCATCGAACAGGCTGTAAAAGTCATCAAAAAAATGGCTTGAGTCAGTAGCCGCACAGGTACCCATAGATTACGTAGGCTCTTGACAATCAGCAATCCACCATGCGCTAAGTAGGGAGTAGCTAGCAAGGCTATAGTGCTGGTCATGATAGCTATATATACCAGAATGCACGGAATATATTGAGGTTAGCATAGCTACCAAATACAACACTCCCCAGCTTAGTATAACTAGCTATGATATGTACTATTTTTTGAACGTATTGACTGCCTCGTTTGATCAGCAAGCATGGTACTAGTATAGTCAGCCAGAAAGTTACTATATGAGCTAAAAAATATTTTCTACTTTCTTTTAAACCAACAAGAGCAAGTAAAAAAAAAGATGGCTATACTAGCAATTAAGATAAATCCATACTTAACAAATGTCAGCAAGTATATCTGGTGATAGACAAGGTAGGCTATTATAGCCAGTAACGAAAGGTGTAATTTTTATCTATCCTACTTAATCTTTGTTACACATATGCGTATGTGTTTTCACAA
>JBCCTJ010000024.1:0-13923 GCA_039198585.1 Bacteroidota bacterium | reverse complement strand
TCTTTTTTTAGTTGTTCTTCCTCTAGACTTTTTTTTAGTTCAGCTTCTCTCTCTTGCAGCTCTTTTTCTTTTTTTAGTCGTTTTTCCTCTAGCTTTTTTTTCTTTAGTTCAGCTTCTCTCTCTTGCTGCTCTTGCAGCTCTTTTTCTTTTTTTAGTCGTTCTTCCTCTAGCTTTTTTAGTTCAGCTTCTCTCTCTTGCAGCTCTTTTTCTTTTTTTAGTCGTTTTTCCTCTAGCTTTTTTTTCTTTAGTTCAGCTTCTCTCTCTTGCAGCTCTTTTTTGGATGAGGTTATTTTCTTGCTTACTATGAGGTAGAAAAGGAAAATGGCTACCCCAGCTATGACTACACATAGGATGGTTTTGAGTTTTTTTAGCCTCTGCGTCTTGCTGGAAATGTGAGAGGAATAGGATGGCTGCTTTGACTGATTAGCGCTTTGAATTCTGCTGCTTTTTGCCTGAGAGGGTTGATAATATGTACTAGATTGATTGCCACTAACTGTGTGCATGCCAATACAGAACATAGCTATTACAAAAGTGCGACGTAGTGCATAAAAAAAATTTAGCATATTGAATATTTGATATATTGTTTATCAAGCACCAATATATGTTTTTCGCTGGACATTGAATCGATTACTTCATTTTTGTGCAAAGTTGAAGTCACCTAATCTTACTCTAGCCCAGCTGGGCTAAATCAAAAATTTCTTGATTTTAATAAACTTAGTGGTTGTTTGTTGGGGATTAAGCAGCTCTTTGTAGTGGACATCTATATAAATAATTGGGTTGCTTTCTTTTTCTTAGATATGATTAACTTTGTACAAACGAAATAAAATAGCTATCATTGCTGAATATTATACGAATGCATCTTTATGCAGGTAAAAATATTAGCCCAAGAAAAAATGACAGCTATTTTTTTCCTGATCACTTTAGAGATTGCTGAGAACTTTGTATAGAATTAGCACTAGCTATTATGTCAAATAATCAATCAAAATTGTACTATTACTAGTGGTATTGCAAGTAGTAACTTTACAGGACGAATAGTAAAGGGGCTTGATTGCATAAGAGCAGCCGATTGTAATAATTAGATTATTCAATAAAATATACAAAAAGATGAATATAGATACTACTACAAAAGCCACCATAATTAAGGACAGTAATGTAACTTCTTTGTTGGATCAACACGCTGTTGTCTTACTTGATTTTTGGGCGCCTTGGTGCCCTCCTTGTAAGGCTATAACGCCAACTATCGATCTCTTAGCATCTGAGTACCCAAAAGGTGTGGGAGTAGGCAAGGTGGATATAGATCAAAATAAGTCTATTGCAGAGAAGTACCGAATCACGAGTATTCCTACTTTAGTTTTCTTGAAGAATAGTGAAGAAAAAGAGAGATTAGTAGGAGTTCACAGTATGGAAGCCATCAAGAAGATTCTTAACTCCCTACTCCAATAAGTTCTATTAACACAACTGCCTTACTACTCAATTATACTCAAGACAATGATCGTTTACTTAAAAGGACTATTACTATTTTTGGTTACCCTAGGAGGAGGCTCTATTTTGCTTTTTTTTCCTTCTTTGCCGAAAAAAGTGTCCAAAATTTTACTTACTTTTGGAGGTAGCTATTTATTTAGTATTACGCTTGTTCATTTGCTTCCTGATTTTTTTGCGCTTAGTCACTCTCACTTTGCAGGTATCTACTTGATACTAGGATTTTATATTCAGGTTTTCCTAGATTGTATAGGACATGGGGTTGCTCATAGTCATGTGCATACCCATGAAGATCAAAAATCAAAGCCAACATCTCTATTTGTACTTCTTTTCTCACTTTCGCTTCATTCGCTTTTAGAAGGTCTTTTATTAGGTATTGATTTAAGAGAACTAGTCGTAACTCACCACCACCATCATCATCATGGACATCTTACAGGTAATCTACTTTTTTTAGGAATGATCTTGCACAAGATTCCAGCTGCTTTTTCCCTTACAGCAACACTTGCTCATTGGGGAAAAAAGCGATTTGTTATTATAGGTAGTCTTATTGTTTTTGCACTAATGACGCCCTTGGGCTGGCTAATAGGTCACTATGCTCAGCTTTATTCTTTGCTTGTGGTCTCTCGGTTGCAAATTTTAGCAGGAGTTGCTGCAGGTGGGATTTTACACATTGCTTCTACTATACTTTTTGAGTCAGATATGGAGCATCAGCTCTCTTCTGCTAAATGGGTTGCTCTTGGATTAGGTGCAAGTGTTGCTATCTTAACAGCGATGGTAGCTTGACAAAAAAAAGGAGTCCCTGAAGGGACTCCCCGAAAACCATTTTACTTTGTAGGCACAATTTAATAGGTCATTTTGACAATAGCAATAAAATTACATTTTAGTGTACCTGAGAATCATTTTTTATTAAAAAAATAATAAAAATAAATTTTTTTTAAGGTTATAGATCATCCGATTACTCAAAGAATATTAGATTCACTCAATAGGAAAACCATGCGGATTAACAATAGTAAAATTATAGGTTGTGACGAGGCTGGCAGGGGTGCTGCTGCAGGACCAGTAGTAGCTGCTGCTGTTATTCTCCCACATAGTGAGGGGTTACTTAAAGAGGTAGCAGACTCTAAATTACTGACAGCCAAAGAGAGAATAAGGCTTAGAGATCACATTATTCATGAGGCAATCGGTTGGGCTCTAGGAGAAGCCTCTGCAGAAGAAATTGATCGTGTGAATATTTTACAGGCTACATTTCTTGCTATGCATCGCGCTATTAGCAAGCTTTTAGCTGATTGTCCATCAGCACAGCATATCTTAGTAGATGGTAATCGATTTTACCCTTATCGACCTCTTAGTCATACTTGTATTATCAAAGGAGATAAACATATTCCTGTTATTGGGGCAGCTTCAATTTTAGCTAAGACAGCGCGTGATCATATGATGCTTACGCTGGATCGGCAATATGCTGATTATCAGTGGAAAAAGAATAAAGGATATCCTACCGCACAACACTGTCAAGCGATACGTGATCGAGGCATTACTCCTTTTCATCGTGTTTCTTACAAACCATGCCAGGTATAGTGTTCTGCATCAGAGGACGTATGTAAAGTCCCGTGCGAGTGATTGCAGAGTACTTTACAGAGGAAAGCATAAGTAAAGCAAGTTTTCCTGGTTTGAAGAAATAAAATGTCTACTTTCTGCAATTGTGCGTAAAATGTTACCTCTTCTGAAGAAGAAAATATCTCACTGATCAAGATCAAAGAAAAGTTGATGTTTTAATGGAGAGTAGCTATAGTACTCCCATAAAGGAATGTATTCCAGGTATACGATTGAGCTCTAAGCCACTTTTGTAAGAAGCAGCAGGGCATTTATCCGATAACCTATTTTGACAGTATCAGCTGTATGTATTCAAAAAAATATCGAAATCCTTTCTTTTTTTGCTGTATATGCATTGATTCTTTTAAGAGAACAGTCCTCTTTTTCATTTCCAAAAGTCCCTTCCAAGAAGCTTAAATATAGGATTTAAGAAATATGAAAGCTACTTTTCCTTGAGACAAGGAAATCAATGTAGGTACTTTTTTATTATCTTTCAGATTTATAGTCTTTGAACTTTTCTAGAAAGTATGGCTTTATATATCTTTCCTGTATTGCTCTCCAGAAATAATTGATGCTGTCTCTCTAAGTCTTGAGAAAGAAAAAATGAGAAAAATAATTGAAAAATCGAAGTTCGATCTATCTTATACATGATATTTAGTTCAATAGCCGGTTTTTTAGCTATTTATTTGAATTTCTAGGTATTCCTACACATAAGGATACCTATTATTTACTAGATTAGAGCAAAATTAGGTGGTTTTTTAGGAGCAGTCAGAAGTAAAGACATTTTTGTTTAAAAACGTTCTATGTGAGTTTTAGAGAAGGTTTCCCCTTTATGTCCATAAGCAAAAAAGAGGTGCATTTCACCTCTTTTGGGTACTTTACTTCATTTTTGGGGATTTTTACAATTTTTATCAGCTATTCTTAGCTAAAAAAATGTTAATAGAGTCTCCTATAGAGCTGTTTTTTAATGATTACTACAATTTTGTATTCTCCTGACTGACTCTTTTTAGACTATTTTTTTATTACTGATAATTACTACAGAGTTTTCATGGTATGCGTTCAATCAGATAATAATGCTTTTTCCCTCTTTGTACGAGTAGGTAGTTTCCTTGAAGAAAGGTTAAGGTAGGTAGAGTAGAAAGGTTTCTGTATTGCATTTTGTTGATGCGGATGCTCCCACTTTGGATGAGTTCTCGTGCTTCACGTTTGGAAGTGCATACGACACCATCAGTTGCTGTGGATAATAATTCGGTAAGAGAGTTGATATGGGTAAACTTCTCTGATGGTATTCTGATATGAGGCACTTCAGCGAGTAGGTCAAGTAACTCATCTTTGCTTAGTTGTCCAAGTTCTTTGGGAGAAGTATTGCCAAAAAGAATAGTACTAGCTTTAACGACTTTTTGATAGGTTGCTTGGGAGTGCACTAGGCAGGTAATATGTTGTGCCACTCTTTTCTGTAAAATTCGCTGATGAGGATATTGCCTATGAGAATCTATTAGTTCTTGTATTGCATCGAGTGGCTCTAACGTCAATCTTTTCATCAGTATTACGGCTTCTTCATCACTACAATTGAGCCAAAATTGGTAAAAATGATAAGGAGAAGTCATGGTGGGATCGAGCCAAATATTGCCTTGTTCTGTCTTCCCAAACTTAGTGCCATCTGCTTTGGTGATTAGCGGTGTAGTCAATCCATGGACACTAGCATGTAATCGCTTTCTGATGAGTTCTATGCCTGTTGTAATATTACCCCACTGATCAGCTCCTCCCATTTGTATTTTGACGTCGTGTTCTTTATAGAGATGGTAGAAGTCGTAAGCTTGTAAAAGTTGATAGGCAAACTCGGTATAGGAAATTCCGGTACGCATTCTATTTTTTACAGAATCTTTGCTCATCATATAATTGACAGAAATGTATTTACCAGTATCTCGTAGGAAGTGTAATGTATTGATTTTCTTTAGCCAGTCGTAGTTATTCAATAAGATAGCTGCATACTGACCAGAGAAGTCGAGCAATCCACGAAGCTGTTTGGCTAAACATGCTTCATGATGACGCAATATCTCCTCGTCTAAGAGTTTTCTCTCCGTGGCCTTAAAAGATGGATCTCCTATCATTCCTGTAGCGCCTCCTAGTACTAGAATGGGACGATGCCCTTTGAGCTGAAAATGTCTTAGAAGCATGAGGGTAGCCAGGTTCCCTATATGCAAAGAGGGAGCAGTGGGATCGATACCTACATAGGCTTTTGTAGTATTGATTAGTGTTTCTTCTATCTTGGGGGTAATAGTATGCAACATACCCCTTTGCTGCAACTCTTTTATGAAAGTTATCTCCATGCTTGCTCTATCTTATTCATCATGACTAGGCTTAGCAAAGATAAGATGAGCTGTCTTATAGCCAGACTGTTTAGCATGGCTTTCTAATGCTAGATTGGGTTGGATATCATGGGGAATTTCTACTGAATAACTAGGATCATGTTGCGTATATGTGGGGGGGGTAAACTGTGGTTCATGATGGTGAGTATGCTGTTTCAGCGCAATGTGGGCAGCTGTATGAAAGCTTTCTCTTCCTCTTTGGGTAGCATAGGAACGTTTAGAAGCAAAATAAGCACTAGTTAGCTCAGCATGTGGTTCGCCTGCATAGTAGTTAGCCCTATTGATTTTGTAAGGAGGTATCAAGCCATGCTCCATAACGGGCTCTGTGATATTATCAGCTGCTTTTTTTCTATGACCACTTGTCAATAGAATTAATGTAAAAGCTAAAAATCCTAGTACCAGGAAAAGAATTACGCCACTTCCTATTAATTTTTGGAGTGTGCTAGCAACGCTATGCATGAGGTGGCCAGTGATGTTGTACCAGGTTAGTTGACTAGGATTGGGAAAATAATAGTCTATCGCAATGCTACTCCAAAAGAGTAAGAAGAGAGTCATCGAAATGCTTTTGCGAAATGCAATCCTGGTAGGAAAGAGTAGTTTAGCGCTAGTAATCAAGAAGAGTAGAGGCAAACAGAAAGAGCTGACACCAAAAAGGTCTATGATTAATGTATTACTGAGCATAGAACCTAGCATCCCTAAATCATTATCCAATAGCTGCCTATTCTTAGCAATTACTTGCAGTAATGCTGCATCAAGGTGGATCATCTTTTGCATACAGGAAAAGAGTGCCAACATGATGAAAATTCCTATTCCCTTGAATAGAAAAGCGAGTATAATACGTTCTCCCCTGTGTTCAGGAGCTATTAAAAATGTTTTTTTTTCGGTACTCATAAAAAAATCACTTATAGGGCATATTGCTAGTAGACTTATTAGGCAGCCAATTTAATAAAAAGTTACAAGATTGAGTCCATATAACCTACTTTTTCTTATTATGATGTGTGCAGAACAGCTACTATTGATGTAATGAATCTTCACTACAGGTAAGTTGCTTTTTCTTGGTAGTCTACACTACACTAGTCAAGTGACCTGTTGCAATGTGCAGTAAGTAACCTTTGACTGGAGCATATCCCATTTGCCTTAGAAGCTTTCTATAAGTACTCACTTGCTTCTGATCTGCTTGTTTAGGAAGTCCTGTTTTGAAGTCTACAACAACAGCTTGTTGATTGTGTAGCATAATGCGATCTGGTCGTACTATACTACCGTTGGGGAGCATAATAGGTACTTCTATTTTGATTTCCCATTCATGACTAAACCATGAGAATATAAGATCATTTTTCCACCAGCGTGATAGAGTCTTTGTTATGCTGACTCGCTCTTTTTCGCTGATTGCTCCACGTGCTTGATAGATGGTTAAAAGAGGAGCAAGATCATTACGTGTTTTGATAGAAGCTAGTAAAGCATGCCACCAGACCCCTGTAGGATGTGCGGGAGATGCAAGGGAAGCCAGTAAAGTATCGATATGCTGTACATGGGAATGATAGTTGCTAGTGGGTGGGATTATCAACTTAGCGACTAGGTAGTTGCTATTTTTTTGACCAATCTCTCCAATCACAAAATGTTCATGTTCTACTGTCTCGTAATGCTCCTTCATAACTTGCTTGATTAAGTCAGCTACATGAGTCATGCTGCCTGCTTGCGAACGGGAAGGTGCTACCATGAAAAGATAATCTATAGCGCGCGTACAGGCTACATAGAGGAGGTTGAACTGTTCTAGGTAAATGCGCCATTTTTCTTGGTAGTAGACAGAGGAAAAATAAGTTGCTTTGAGGTGTTGACCATAGTAGAGAGGAAGACTTCCCAGTGGAGCTAGTCTGCTATCGTGGGTCTCTCCCCAGATGATAGGAGGGTAGTAGGGTGAGTGATCTAGACGCCAGTTACAAAAGGGGAGCAGCACAGCCTTGAAAGCTAATCCTTTGGATTGATGGATAGTCATGATTTGCATATGATGAGTAGCTTGTGAGGCTAGCTTTACCTGTGCTCCCCTCTTCTGCCACCATGATAAGAAATCAACTATACCTCCCTGTTGCTGTTTGACAAAGTCATGAACTGCCTCTTGGAACCTTCTTAAATAAGGTATAGCCTCTTCTTTTTGTAAATCAAAAATAACGACTAGTTTTACAATCAATCGATCCAGTGGTAGGCTCTTTAAATGATCTTGCTCTGTGTAAAAAAGCGATGGTAAGTATTGCTGCGCTTTTAGCTGATTCTGACCAACCAAGTAAGCATAGTCATTCATCTTAGTTGTTATTGCTTCTTCTTTCCCGCGCGTTGCGTGGTAGTAGTAGAGCAAAGTCGCAAGAGCATATTGATCTTCTTGGTTATACAGATAAGCCAGTGTACTCACGAGCAGCATGATAGTAGGATGGTCACTTATGGTCAACCCACTCGTCGCAGCAGCTTCATAAGATACATCTTTTTGAGCATGGGGACTTACCTGATAGGCCATCAGCCCTTGTAGTAAACTTTGAGCTTCCGCATGATCTCTTACTAGTAAGGCAATATCTTGAGGTAGGTACCCCTTCTTTTGTAATTTTTCTATTTGTTGGATAGTCAGTTGGATAGCATGCTCTTTCCAGTGGTAGCTGCTCTCTTCTTTTTTTTTGTCAGCTAGTAAGTGTACCTCTACACTACCTGCAGGTAAAGGAGGCGTTCGCTGAGCTACAGACTGCTTCACATTTTGGTAAGATTGCTTGATCTGCTTGATATTTTTTTTGATAAGCTCTGCTTGGTCAGGGTTTTCCTGATTGACCTCTGCCAGCAGGGCGTTTGTAATTGCCTCACTTGAAGCTGCAAAGAATGTATTGTTAAAGTTGATAATATGAGCTCCGCTACGCCAGTTGTCTCGTAGTGCTTTTCTTTTGACAGCTTGATCTTCTAAATCTTTTTCTACGCCGTGAAGAAATATTTGAGGATCTCCCCCTCGCCAACGATAAATAGACTGCTTCACATCTCCTACTAGAAGACTATGCTCTCCTTTTGCTAGACTTGACCGCAGGAGCGGTACAAGGCTAGCCCATTGACTCAAGGATACATCTTGTAGCTCATCTATCAAAAGTATATTATATACATTGCCTAGTTTCAAGAAGAGATCACTATCTGAAACTTCTTGCATAGTTTGCTGTAGTAATAATGACAGATGGGTGATCAGTAGTTTTGCATGCTTATTTTCATATTGTTGGACTAAGTCTCTGATGCGTTGTGTAAGAGAAAAAAGATAACGAAGAGGAAGCATAGCCTCTACTGTGTGATACAACATAGCATCCTCATCATAAGTTGCTATCCACTCTACAAGAAGGGGACGTAGTGTACTTTCTACTAGCTGACTAGCGTGGGCTGCTTGTTCGCCTTCTTTTCTTTCCCATCTCTTTTCGATGCTATCTCTTACTCTTTTGCTAGGTTGTAGCAAGCTTCCGTTAGCAACTTTCTGAAGAAAGCCAACTACCCCTTTCTCTCCCCAGCTAAAGTCTTCTACACCTAAGCCGGCTTGCTTAATGATTTTGATCATCTTAGTAGCTTGTGCGCGTAGCCTGTTGCGGAATGACTGGGCTGATTGAGCTAGGTGATTGAAGATATGATCGCTTTCTGATCGACTGACTAGCGTGGAATGTAGATCTCTATAGGCTGCTGTAGCGTGTAAAATATGATGTCCAATCGCTTTCATTTCTTTCCCTAATTCCCATCTTTTCCCTTGCTGAAGCTTATGTAGTGCCCATTCGATCAGCCCTTTGGCTAATGTGGGATAGTCTGAGAGTGTGCTCATTATTTCCTCCAAGCAGCGTGACAATACTTGCTTGTCATCTAGCTCTAATGTATAATCGACACCTAGCTTATACTCTCTTTGAAAAGAACGAATAACCCTATCAAAAAAACTATCGATGGTGGTAACGGCTAGATCATGATAGTGGTATAATATTTTTTGTAAAGCTTGCTTCGCACGATCAGCTAGCTTTTCTGGTCGGCATTGTAATGCTGCTATCATTCTTTTTTGTAGATCTCCTGATTCCCCTTTAGCTAAATGATGGAGGTAAATCAATATACGCTCTTTCATTTCCTGTGTAGCTTTATTGGTAAAGGTAATCGCTAGTATATTTGAGAAATGGTCAGGATTTTTGAGGAGCTGTAAAATATAGTAAGATACTAGTGTATGGGTTTTCCCAGCTCCAGCAGCTGCATCATAGAGATAAATAAAAGACATGCGGATTCTTGATAAAGAAAACCAATCTACAAGAATTTTTATAAACTTCACTTTTTATAAAACGCCTAAAAATAGTATATGAAGTAATATCTATTGAAAGAATTTTTATGATTACTGTGGAGATAGAGAGATAATTTCGCCTATTGGTGATTGATCCCTCTATGGGTACCTCCTAAAAAGCTAAGTAGACTATTATGTTAGCGTAGTTTGCGTGATGATATGTATGTATATTTGCGCATTCTTAAAACATACATAACACATGATCTTATACTCTTTTTACACCCCTTTCAAAGTTTTAGTTGCATCCTGCTTTTTACTAGCAAGCATAGCTTCCCAGACTTTTATTCCTCAATCACAACAATATAGGAGCAAAACTTCTGTAGCTTCCCAATCTGCTTTCAGCCCAAAAAAATTAAGGAAAGCCTATCACTCACCAAAGGAGAAGATAATATCCAAAAAATTACTTCTTATAATTCCTGTTATAGTCCTCTTCTTAGTGATAGGAGTTATCTTGGGAAAGCGATATGGCGGTAAGACAGAGCCAGATATCTTTGCGATAGTACCAGACCTAATCCAAACAGAAAAGTTAGGTTATGTCCCTGGGTTAGAGGAAGTACATGGGAGAGAACATAGATGTCACAATCCTATTTTTGAAAGATATCTTCACAAAAGTGGTGTAACTCATGAATATACTCATGGTGATGAAAATCGTTTTGTGTTTCCTCATCATATCATTAATGGCTACAAGTGTAATCTATGTGATAACATGATCCCTATTTGTTATTATGCAGATAGTGTAGCTTTCTGGCGTTGTGCTAACAATGAGGCCCATGCCACGCAGAAAGGTTTTTATGTATGTAGAAAGTGTGTGAGTGGATCATCGAAAGCTTGCACGCAGTGTGGCGGTCAGTTTTCCAAAATATTTCCACAAGAGAGTGATGACTTATGCCCGCCTTGTATAGGCTATAACCAACTGCTAGCAGCACGTAATCAAATCTTCGACACAGCTAGCTTACCGATCAGGGGCTTCCGTGAAAGAAGAGATTATCAGAGGACAGGAGATGCTAATTGGAGTCTTTTTAGTAAAAAAATAGATAATCCTAATATGATTGCTGCACTGACTAATCAAATGAAACTATTTAAGCATCGATATGTCTATCCTCAAGATGAACGAACCTGGTCACTGGAGAAAGTTAATGAAACGTTGGACAACCTTGCAAATAGAGATGAACTAGATAATACCACTGAAGAGTTACTAGATTTGCTCGATGAAACGCCTGCTAATCATGTCATGATATGTCCCTCGTATGATTATGTATGGGATGTAGGTACAGAAAGAGGTGGAAAGCTGCCAGAAAGTTTTCAGGAAAAGATATTGGGTATGTTAAATACTTACGATGATTCGACAGGTGCAAATAAAAGTTACTTGTTTCTACTTTGTGGATACTGCTATAGGCATTATAGATTAAGATAAAATGCATAAATTATATGAAAAATATATCTGATTTATCAAAACAAAGATATCTGTCAACCAGGTTCTATTGGGTATTGGTCTTGAGTAATCTAATATGGGGAATTAGTACAGGTATGCATGCAGAAAAGCAGCCGACGAGTCAAAGACTTGTAGTCTATCGGCATCAATTTCAACGCATATCGAAGCAAGCAAAAAGCTCTTATATTATTGGCTATCTACTGCCTATTGTGTTGAGTACGGCATCACTAGTGATTATGATCGTATTAGCTTACAAGCAACATATTCAGAGCCGTAGGGTATTAGGAGTAAACCAAGAAAATAGCAGACTAGGTGAGCAACATAGACGTTTGCAACATGAACATGAGCTAGCGCAAGAAAATAGAAACTTACATGAGCAGAATACTAGCCTACAAAACGAGCATAGAAATCTCCGAAGGAGACTACAAACAGCAGAAATACCTGTTTTACCTAATCAGTATTATGCTACAACAGAGAGCCTATCTCATGTGGTTAGTTTACCATCTATTCATGAGGCAACAGGATGTCATCATCAGCAATTTGAAAGATGGCTACATACTAGTGACCAAGTACAACATGATCTTCGTCATCAAGCTGACTTTATACCTTTTCAGTGTGATCTATGCAATAACGGAATTCCTATATGTTATTATGCTGAGGGAGTAGCTTTGTGGTGCTGTACTAACTATGAGGCCCATGCAGCTCAAGGAGGATTTCACATATGTCGTGCCTGTGTAGCAGGTAAAGAAAATGGCGAGTGTAGAAGATGTTGTGCTTATTATGTGCAGGTATTCCCATCTGAAAAAGAGGATTTGTGTCTTGCTTGCGTAGGTTATAATCACCTCATTGCCAGTTATCAGCAAATACTTGATATGGCACAACTGCCTATTCAATTGAGGCCAGGAGAAAGAGCGCCTTCTAGTGATAATTCAGCATGGGTAGTCAAAGCTCAAAAAATTGAGGATCGATATGTATTAGAAGATTTGACTTATAAGATGAAAGCATTTCAAGAGCGTTATGTACACTGGACAGATAAGCAAAAATGGGAATTAAATACATTCAAGAATCAACTCGCCCCCCTTCCTTTTGATCACAAAGCAATAATTAGTGAGCTACTTGATGGGGATCGTACTGAAGTCATTATTTGTCCCTTTTATGAGTATAGCTGGCTCTCAAATCGATATTACCGTGGAACCCCACCTAGTCGTCCACAAACAAAAGTAGTTTGCTTGATTCAATCCCCCTCTAATACCGCAGTTTCCACTGATGAAGCCTATATAGTTCTGCTTGCTAGCTCATTCAGAGCTATAGGCATTTAAAAGCTTACTCTAAAAAATATGAGCTAGGTAGTAACTCATCAGCTAGATATGACAAAAAAATATTCTACCATAGGTGTGACAATAGAGAATTAATAAGAGTGAAAGAGACACTAATAACTTGTACAGATAATTTGAAAGAATTTTCTGAAGGTCAATCAGAAGTAGAGACGTTTTTATTCAAAAGCATTCCATGGAAATTCTAGAGAAGGCTTTCCGTTCATGTTCATAAGTAAAAAAATAGGTAAATTCACTGCTTTTGGGTACTTTTTTTCATTTTTGGGGAGTTTTACAATTCTTATTAGTTATTCTTAGCTAAAAAAATGCTAATAGAGTCGGATATATAGCTATTTTTAATAATTTCTACAGTTTTCTATTCTCCTGACTGATCCTTCTGAAACAATGCAAAGTATTTTTCGATAAACTCAGATTCAAAGCTGCATTGTACACCAGATACGTAGTTTGATCAAGTACATTTCGACAAGAGGTGGCAAAGAGTTTATGCAAGATTTTAAAAACAGGAACGTATAATTAATTGCGTTTTTTGGTAAGGTATTGCAAGTTGGTTACTGCATATTGCTGCCAATTATTAGCTTCAAAATCTTTAATAATCATAAAAATCAAATCAAGTAAATTTTCTTCTTGCTCAAAGCTAACTTTGGTTTTAGTGATCTTCCGAATTTGCCTATTCAAACTCTCAATCGAGTTGGTTGTATATATCATACGTCTGACTTCAACAGAATAATCTATATACCTCAAATAATCATCAATATAGTCCTCATCAAGCAATTTAGTTACTGTACGTCGATACGCTTCTTTCCACTCATCTACAAAAATTTTTATTTTAGACGAGCTTTTTATTTGCTACTTTCGGCACTAAAATTATTGCATGCTTCTTTCAAATCAGAAGAAAAAGCACTTTTGCCCTTAGGCCTTATTTTGTTGAGTAAATTACGTTGTAAGTGGACTACACATTGCTGAATATTTGCCGATGGATAACGTTTGCTGACTTCTTCAGAAAAATGGGGGGTATACTATCCAAAACTATAAGGTCTACTTGCTCCACACCTCTCTTTCGAATCTTATCAAGGTATTCTCCCCATGCTTTACTGCTCTCTGTTGGATTAACATCTAGGAGACGTAGCTCTCTTGTATTATCATCTTTAAGGCCATAAATAATATGTACAGCTTCTTTGCTATAACTATTAGCTCGTTTCAAGTTAGTGTAAAGAACATCACAATAGACAACCTTGTAATAAGCATCTAACAGTCTTTTTTCGTATGTCATGAAAGCTTGAGTCTAAGTTGCTAATAGTATCTTTACTCATGGATTCTCCAAAAAATTCTTCCATGATACCTGCTACGTCACGTGTAGATAATCCTCTTTGATACAATAGAAGGCATAGTTGATTAAGCTGATCT
>JBCCTJ010000023.1:0-14832 GCA_039198585.1 Bacteroidota bacterium | reverse complement strand
GATGCTATTGATGCTATTGATGCTATTGATGCTATTGATGCTATTGATGTAAACAGGAAATTTATAACTGTCGAAGAGATTAAGACTGACTTTGTACACAAAAATAGAGCAGGAAAAAATGAAAAAGAGTGAAAACAGATAGCAAGTACCTTAAGAAAACAAAGAGCTAACTTCTTAGAAGGAACCTTTGGAAATGAAAAAGAATCAATGCTCGTACAGCAAAAACAGAAAGACTTTGGATATTTTTTGGAATACATACAGCTAATGCCGTGAAAATAGGTCATCGGATGAGTGCCACGCTGATTCTTAGAAAAGTGACTTAGAGCTTAATCGTATAATTGGAATAGGTTACTTGATCGGAGTACTATAGCTACTCTCCATTAAAAAATCGATTTTTCTTTGATATTGATCGGCGAGATATTTTTTTCTTCAGAAGCCATAAAATTTTTACGCAAAATTTCAGAAAATAGACATTTTATTTCTTCAAACTAGGAAAATTGTCTTTACTTATGACACCCTCTACTAAGGTGGATAAAAGAATTATTGTGTATTGAGCAGTGAATACTTATTGGTCTAATCTATGCACCTAAAACTGTAAATCCATGATTTATTTAACTTAAAATAAATATATTTTAACACTGAAATATATTAATATTTTTTACTAGTATCAAATAATTTATATTAAAATCAATGTCTAAATTCTAACTAATCATGAAACTTTCGAATAATGATTTTCTTAGAGATAGCCAATTTAAATGGTATCTGCCTACTACTGTATGTTATTTGACTTATTGATTACTGTTGCTCATATTAAAGGAGCCAGTACACATACAGAGTCCTACTACACTACTCAGCCAAATCTAATTTCTCTTACAGGTACACTGTCTAATGATGCTCCTTATAAAATTACTATCAATGCTGTACCAGACTTTTTGATACACAGAGGAAAAACTAAAAAAAGTAATGAGTATCTACTTGTGCTATTTCTTAATACAAAGCTTCTTAGGTATGCAACTAAAAAAGACCCACTTATTATATGGCTCAAAGATGTTAAATATATTTACCAAAGTTAAAGATAGATACAAGCAGAAAATAGCAGCTTTAGTAACAGAATTACGCTTAAAAGCATTGAAAAATAGTTCCTTTGCTATTGCTGATGTAAATAGCAAAATAAACCTAATAAGAATTAAATAATAATCAAGTGATTTTCGGAAAAAACTTATATCGTTGTTTTAGAATTTAACAAAAAACCTTATTGTGGGGCATGCTAAGGTGAGTCAAGTTAAAAATTTTTATAAAATTTTGAAATTCAATCCTGATTTTACTTCTAAGAAATCTATTGAGAATCAGCAAAAAGAAGAAAAAGCAACACAAGAGTAATTTTCATTTTGAAATAGATAAGATTACGATCCAGTTTCCTGGAACTGAAAATAATGAAGAACCAGTCAATAATCTCATCCCTTTTTTAACAACTGCTGTGATTATTACAAGTGTTATAGGGACTGGCATTACTTACCTATCTACAAAAAAAGAGCCTAAAAACGAAAAGGAAATAATTCAGAAGAAAAAATAATTTTGTTATCTTCTTTCTGTTAGCTTATCTTTGAGTTAGTCACTAAAAAGTTCTATCATGGATATATTTACCTTACCCAAGCTTCCTTATAGTTATGATGCCTTAGTACCTTACATTGATGCTATGACTATGAAACTACACCATACGAAGCATCATCAAGGCTATGTGAATAAATTAAACCTAGCATTGGAGAAGGAGACAGAGCTTTATCCAGGTAGTCTAGAGAAACTACTAGCCGAAATTAGCAACCACAGTCAAGCAGTGCGCAATAATGCAGGGGGGCATTACAATCATACGCTATTTTGGGCTAGCCTTACTCCTAATGGAACCAAGCAGCCAAAAGGATCATTGGCCAATGCTATCCAAAGGTCATTTGGCGATTTTGCCAATTTTCAAAAAAAATTCACCAATGAAGCTTTACATCTTTTTGGGTCAGGATGGACATGGCTATGTGTAGACTATCAACGAGGGTTGTATGTACACAATACGCCTAATCAAGATAACCCACTTATGATTGATTACAAGGGATGTGTGCGGCCTATTCTTGGTTTAGATGTTTGGGAGCATGCTTATTATCTTCAATATCAGAATAGGAGAGTTGACTATATAGCTGCTTTTTGGGATATCATCAACTGGGAGATAATAGAAAGACGTTATATAGAAACATTGTAACCATGAACAAGGTTTACGAAAACTCTCTACCTGCTTGGCTTGGCTGCTCTATAGAAGGGAAACAAACTATTACTTATCCAGCTAATGTATGGTATGAACGAACATACCAGCAACTCATAGGTAGTGTTGAAAGTCCATCCGAATGCAAATCCATTACGACGCGTTTAATAGAAGACTTCTTAAACTACAGCTCTACTCGACATATTAAGGGTGACTTGCTGAGCATTAACCTTGAGGAAGCTGAAGACTTCCAGCAAGCTTTAGACAAGCTTAAAGCGCATTATCCGATCCAATATGTGCTAGGTTATGCAGATTTTGCTGGATACCGCTTTCATGTAAATCCTAATGTGCTAATACCTCGTCCTGAAACAGAAGAAATGGTAGCTTATATTATAAAGCAATGCAATACCCAACGACCTAGAATATTAGATATAGGAACGGGCAGCGGCTGTATTGCTATCACACTTGCCAAAGCTTTTCCTGATGCTCGTGTGACGGGACTGGATATTTCTTCGTCAGCATTATCAGTAGCACGTCATAATACAGAAGCCCTGAAGGTTCATGTGGATTGGCGGCAACATGACTTATTAGAAGATGTATTACCATCAGAAAAAGAATGGAACATTATTGTTAGTAATCCTCCCTACATACCAGCAGAAGAAAAGCATATGATGGCCAAGCGTGTTATTGACCACGAACCTCATGATGCTTTGTTTGTCCCTCAAGAAAATGCACTCCTTTTTTATAACAAAATAATAAAGATAACACATCATCATTTAGTATCCGGAGGCTTGCTTTATCTTGAAGTACATGAAAATTACGCAGAATCAATTCATAAGCTATTGATAGATGAAAGCTTATTTACAGTAAAACTGCATCGAGACATGCAAGGTAAAAAAAGGTGGATAGAGGCTAAAAAGTATACTACAATTAGCACAAATTAGCAGCAATGGGGCTATCGGAATTTAAATAAGGACTCATACATGATCTCTATACATACCTCAACTACTCTTAGTCTAGTAAGTGTCTTTTACAAGGCTAGATAAGATTTGTTATTTAATTGAGTAAATTTAAGAAAAAACTTTATCTTTGCTCAAAAGTATTATTGAAATATAAAATGATTATCGTATCAAACAAATATAATAATATAGATCAGCTTCTTCGGAGTTATAAGCGTGAAACTGATAAGACCAACCTCCTGAAAAACTTCAAAGCACGTCTTCGATTTGAAAAGCCTTCTACGACAAGAAGGAAAATGATTAATACAGCTATCAAAACTCAAAAATACAAAGAGGAACATAATCTTATATAAAGCACTCCTTTAAAACTTTTTTGACTCTTCTCATTTTTTTTATATTGATTCATGGCCAATCACCCATCAGCCCTTAAAAGAGTACGTTCTAGCAATAGGAAAAAAGAACGCAATCAATACCAACATAAAAGCACACGTACTTTTATGAAAAAACTACGTTCTACTAAAAGCTTGAAACAAGCCACAGCCGATCTGCCTAAGGTAGTATCTATGGTAGATAAGTTAGTGAAACGTGGTATTATTCATCAAAACAAAGCTAATAGATTGAAGTCTCAGCTGAATCGTCATCTTGCCAAGTTAGCTTAGTAGAATCGTGCTCTATTACCTCTTGCTTATTTTCGATCAATCCTAAAGGGGGACAAGCTTCTCAATCGACTATTACCTTTTATTTAACTGATTATTCAGTAAAAAGAACTCAGAATAGTTTAGGAAACATCACATACTAAGATAAACCTACCTAAAATATCCCTGCCACGTTTGTATCCCGAGTTAAAAACTTTATCTTAAGAAGATTAAAAATAGTTCATTTTAAAATAGCTGTATTTTATATGAGTAGGTTCGCTCTCCTATATCTCTAGCAATAGGGTCTAACAACAAGATAGTACCATATCAAGGATGACAAAAAGGCTACAGCCTAACACGCACATGTTTCAGAAAGGCAGACAATCTCATTGCTTAATCTATCATAACAAACAGAAAAATATAGCTTGGCTTAAAGATCGTATTCCAATTCAAATAAATGGTAACGTATAATTGATTGTGTAAAATGAAAAAAATTACTATTGTATCTAATTGTAAATTACAAGGAATTATGACAAAAAAACAAGTAGAAAAAATGATCTATGCAGGACTAGCCAATCTCTTTCAAAGCCAGAATAATCTTAGCCTAGATAAGTTCTTAATTACTGTAATTGAGTCCCTAATGCTTTTGGAAAGAGAAAGAGTATTTAAAAAAGGTCAAGAAGGCAGGAAAAAGACTGGTAATGGTAGTTACATGAGAGGTTTTAGATCACTCAAGAACCAAGAGTTTATAAATTAGCATACCAAGATCGCGGAATGGGAAGTTCAAGCCTGTGTTATTAGAACCAATCAATACACAGAAAGATCAGCTTAATCAACTATGCGTTCTATTGTATCAAAGAGGATTATTTACACGTGACGTAGCAGGTATCATCAAAGAATTTTTTGGAGAATCCATGAGTAAATATACTATTAGCAACTTATAATCAAGCTTCCATAACATAGAAAAAAGTGGGAAAAAGACCGTTAGATGCTTATTACAAGGCTATCTATTGTGATGCTCTTTATACTAACTTGAAACGACCTAATAGTTATACAAAAAAAGCTGTACATATTATTTATGATGTTAAAGATGACAATACAAGAGGGCTATTCCTACTAGAGGCCAATCCAACAGAGAGCAGTAGCAAGGTATGGGGAGAATAACTTGATAAGCTTCGAAAGAGAGGCGTGGAGCAAGTAGACCCTTATAGTTTGGGATGGAGTATACCTCATTTTTCTCAGGAAGCCAGCAAACGTTATCCATCGGAAAATATTCAGAAATGTGTAGTCTACTTATAACGTAAGTTACTCAACAAAGTAAGACTTAAGGACAAATTTTCTTTTTCTTCTGATTTGAAAGTAGCAAGCAAAAAGCTAGTGCTAAGATAAAAAGTTTTGTAGATGAGTGGAAAGAAGCGTATGGACGTACAGTAACCAAATTGCTTGATGATGACTATTTGAGATATATAGATTATTCTGTTGAAGTTCAGACGCATGATATATACAACCAACTCAATTGAGGGTTTGAATAAGCAAATTAGGAAGATCACAAAAACCAAAATTAGCTTTAAGCAAGAAGAAAATTTACTTGATTTGATTTTTATGATTATTAAAGATTTCGAAGCCAATTATTGGCAGAAATATGCAGTAAACAACTTTCAATACCTTACCAAAAAACACAATTAATTATACTTTCCCACCTATTATAAAGCTAAGCTAAACAACGCGGGTCTTAAGAATAGCAAGCTCCCCAAAAAATTGATAGAAACTGACTTCACGGATCTAATCGGACTCTCAACGATGCACAAACAACGTATCGAGCAGTGGGGGTGGGTATAGATATATTAGTTATAAGAGTTGGCATTCAATGTGATCCCGGAAGGACTCGAACCTTCAATCCACTGCTTAGAAGGCAGTTGCTTTATCCATTAAGCCACGGGACCTTGCCTATAGAATGGGTCGGTGGTCGGGATGGCAGGATTTGAACCTGCGACCTCTTGCTCCCAAAGCAAGCGCGATAACCGAGCTACGCTACATCCCGTAGGTGCGGAGAGAGGGGGATTCGAACCCCCGGTACAAAGAACTATTGTACGGCAGTTTAGCAAACTGCTGGTTTCAGCCACTCACCCACCTCTCCTAAAGAGCAAATATACGATTATTGTTGACTCATCAAAAACCTCAATCACTAAATTGACTGATAAAAAAGAGCATTTCGATTGATCTACCTAAATTGCATTTTACTAACATCATAATTTCAGTCTAGTACTTTGACTATTTTTTGATAAGCGATACATTAATTTCCTCATTTTCTATGGTAAAATTACTCACATATTTTAGTTCTGAGACAACATTGAGTTCTAAGGCTTGTGTCTCTGTTGTGATATAAAGTTGATGCTTTTGAATAGCCTCTTTAATACGAGCAGAAGTAGTCGCTAGAGTAAGGATAACTTTATCTTGAACTTCTAGTTGTTGCTCTTTTCTGAGATTTTGGATTTTATTCACTAGTTCACGTGCTATGCCTTCTATAATTAGATCGTCTGTCAGGTTGAGGTCTAAGGCAATCGTAATATCACTGTCACTAGCAATAGCCCATCCAGGCATATCTTGGGTTTTGACTGTCACATCTTTAAGTGTTAAAAGAATTCTTCTTTGATCTGATAGTGTTAAAGTATAGTTTCCACTCTCTTCAAAGCTAGTAATTTCTTCTTGTGTAAGGAGGGCAAGAAGCTTTTGAATATCTTGCAGGTGGTGTCTATATTGCTTGCCCAGTCGATTAAAGTTAGGCTTGATCATCTTCTTTATAATTCCTGTAGTATTGCTAACAAAAACAATCTCTTTTACATTGGTTTCAGCCAAGATGATAGACATTACATGTTTGATATCTGATTTTTGTTGAGGACTAATAGGCGGTATTAATAGTTTTTTGAGAGGAATGCGAACTTTAATGTTATGCTTTTTTCGAAGACTATGAGACAAAGAAGCAATCGTACGTGCGGTTTCCATTTTAGCTTCTAAGGCTTCATTGCGATAGATAGTAGGTAGTTCTGGAAATTCGCTAAGATGAACAGATTGATCATTTTGGTTTAAGTCTTGAAAAAGTTTATCCATATAAAAAGGAGCTATAGGAGCCGCCAGCTGTGCAATGGTTTTTAAGCAGTAGTAAAGCGTTTGATAGGCTACTTCTTTGTCTTTATCATGACCTCCTCTCCAAAATCTTTTTCTATTAAGACGAACATACCAATTACTAAGATCATCTATGACAAAGTGAGATAGAGCTCTTGATGCCTTTGTGGGAGAAAATTTATCAAGAGAATATTGAACATACTGAATTATATAATGGAGGCGTGAAAGGATCCAAGCATCCAGCTCAGAAGCAAACTGTAGACTAGGGGGATTGTCTTCAGCATTAAATTTGTCTAGATTGGCATACAAAGCAAAAAACTGATAGGTGTGAAATAAAGTTCCAAAAAATTTTCGCCTGATTTCTAGCAAAAGAGATGGGTCAAACTTAAGATCATCCCAAGGGTTGGCATTGCTGATCATATACCATCTGATTACATCAGGGCCATACTCATCAAGCAATAAATGAGGATCAAGAGCGTTACCAAGTCTCTTAGACATTTTTACTCCCTTTTTGTCCAATACGAGCCCAGTAGCTAATACTTTTTTAAAGGCAACCTGATCGTACAGTAGTACAGCTAGTACATGTAAAGTAAAGAACCAGCCCCGTGTTTGATCTATTCCTTCTATGATAAAGAAGGCTGGAAAGTCAGCTGGTGGGTGGGAAGATAAAAGATCACTTTCACTGTGCTGTGCATAAGGCATCGCTCCTGAGTCAAACCATACATCAATGACTTCTTGTTCTCTGTACATTTTCTTACCACGGTCACTTACCAAGATGATATCATCAACATAAGGACGATGCAAGTCTTTTTTGATGGTGTAAGAAGTAGGCATTACACCAATTTTGATTGCTTTCTTTACTTCTATTGCTAATTCGCTGATGCTGCCAATGCATTTTTTCTCCTTACCATCTTCTGTAACCCAAATAGGCAAAGGCGTTCCCCAAAAACGAGAGCGTGTTAAGTTCCAGTCTACTAAATTTTTTAGCCAATCTTCAAAACGACCTATACCTGTGCTAGGAGGTTGCCAGTCGATAGTTCGATTAAGCTCAATCAATCTATGTTTACACGCTGTAGTCTTAATAAACCAAGCTTGTAAGGGATAATAGATAATAGGTTTGTCAGTACGCCAGCAATGAGGATAGCTATGCCAATAAGAATTGACGGCAAAAGCTTTATTCTCTTTTTTCAATTTGATGGCAATCTGAAGGTCAACAGATTGATAATCTTTTTGCTCTCGTACTTTCTTTTCCTCATAATCTGCTTTCACGGGTAAGTGAGCAAAGTCGGTAATGGCTTCTACAAATTTTCCTTGCTTAGTAACAATAGGAACAGGTTCACTATACTCATTAATAGTTGCAATGGCTGGTATATTATTTTTTTGTGCGAGCATAAAGTCATCATTACCAAATGTAGGTGCAATGTGCACAATACCAGTCCCTTCTTTATCAGTAACGAAGTCTCCTATCACTACTTTAAAAAAAGGCTTGCTTGGTCGAATGTAGGGCATAAGCTGCTCATAGGACCATCCTACCAAGTCTTTACCTTTGTATTCCGCTACAATCTTCCAAGGAATGGGATCCTCTTTACGAATAGTCTTGGGAATTTCCTCTGTCTGCTGCCCATTAAAGTAGCGTGAAAGCGATGATTTAGCTAGTATTACCTGGCAAGTCTGTAGTGTATAAGGATTGAATGTAGATACACAAGCGTAGATGATTTGGCTACTTACTGCCAATGCAGTGTTGGCTGGGAGAGTCCAAGGCGTCGTTGTCCAAGCTAGTAGGTAGGTATTAGACAAGTGCTGTACCTTAAACTTAGCCACTATTGAGATATCCTTTACCTCTTTATAACAGCCAGGCTGATTCAACTCGTGACTACTCAGACCGGTACCTGCTGCGGGCGAATAAGGCTGAATACTATATCCTTTATAGAGCAATCCCTTCTGGTCAAGTTTTTTGATAATTCCCCAAAGAACAGAGATGTAATTAGCAGTCGAAGTGATATAAGGGTTTTTCATCTCTAGCCAATAGCCTATTCTTTTAGTGATTTGCTCCCACTCTTCCTTATACAACATTACATTTCTCTGGCAGGCTTGATTATATTCAGCAATGCTAATCTTCTTCCCAATATCTTCTTTAGTAATACCTAGTTCTTTTTCTACTTCTAGCTCTACAGGTAAGCCATGTGCATCCCACCCTGCTTTTCTGGGTATGCAATAACCTTGCATGGTTTTATAACGACAAAAAAGATCTTTTAAAGTTCTTGAGAGCAAGTGATGTAACCCAGGGCGCCCATTGGCACCAGGGGGGCCCTCATAAAAATGAAGGAGTGATTTTTCATTTTTTTTCAAAGCTGTTTGAAAGACTTTCTTTTTCTCCCAAAAAAGTAGGATTTCTTTGGCTACTTTAGCCAAATTGATTTTATCATAAAAAGGGTA
The DNA here is from genome assembly GCA_039198585.1 of Bacteroidota bacterium. GTDB lineage: Bacteria > Bacteroidota > Bacteroidia > Cytophagales > Amoebophilaceae > JBCCTJ01. Next base: position 5,434 of record JBCCTJ010000023.1, on the reverse strand, counting down.
ATGATCCATGTCTAAAATGATGAATAATTATAATATGCTTGTCATGCTTCCTACAAATTTTATGAAATACGAATTTCCCAACATTATTTATTTTGTTGATGAGGAGCAATATTTTTTACATAACCAATTTAGGCAATTTTGTTTTATTTTAGCAAATATTTTTTGTTTTATTTTTTAAAAACGGCGTATTTATTAAAAATAAAACAAAAAATATTATTTAAATATCATATAGATATACAAATATGTATAAATCAATGAGAGGCAATTAAAAGTTCAAAGTTTTTTGTGATTAGCAACAAGTAGCAAAAAAATATTGATAAAATAATTGACTAGATTAGTTTTATATATGCAAAGCAAGCTAGACAGTCTCTAAATAAGCAATTAGTACCCATTATTTTCTTCCTCTAAGAAGAGTAAAACAAGCCCTTGAATATAAGAATTAAGAAACTTTTCATCCTGTAAAATTTCTTTTGTTAATTTCTTATCTTCTAAACTTTTGGCCACTTGCTTTCTAAAATATTGAGATCTAGTGGCTTCATATATTTTTTTATAAAGATTACTTAATAAAACTTGTTTGTCGTTAGCTAGCTTAGCTAGCATTTCTTGTTTAAGACGTATTTTTACACGTGTGACAAAATCAACTAAATCAGTTTTAGTAGCCAATTCATTGACTGCAATACTGGTTTTATCATCGACTATTGTTGTTGCTTTATCCTGCTGTTTTCCTAGGAAATTTTTGAAATTGACTAATAAAATAAGCAGGACGGATAATTTTTTTAGAAGCATAATAGATAATTGAATACTCAATAATAATACAATTATTAGACTTTTATTGTTTTATGCTGCGAACATTCTCTTTTTTTCTTTGCTTTATAATAAGCTTTTCTCCAGAGATAGTAAGTATAAGGAGAAAGAAGTACGTAGATAATGTACTTCCACTTCAAGCGCATACCTAATAACTGATGCTGATAGATAGATAGTAGGTTATAAATGCCCCAAAAAATACTTGATTCTAATTTTTTGTTTGCAGAAAGCCACAAACCTATAAAAGTCATGATGGTAGTAATAGATCCAATAATAGGTGTTGGGGATGAAGTAGTTTTAAGAAACAAATAAAATAGGCTAGATAAAATGGTGTTGAGCAATAATAAGATGCCCCATGCATACCAAGGAGTAGTAGTAATCAGCTTTTCTTGTGCTCCCTTTTCTTTTTTTACCTTCCATACATACCATCCATACATATTAATAGGAACCATACAAGCTATGGTAATCATACGGCTATAGCTATTTTTTTGATAGTAAATCAGAAAGTTAATGATATTAGATAGGATATTGACAGGCCACACTACTGTTTTTCTGTACATATTTAAAGGGATACTTAGAATTCCTAACAATACGCTCACCCAGTCTAATACATTAATAATTGTGATTTCCATATTGCAAAGCTACAAACTTTAGAGAGAGGGATGCTTTATTACAATACTTTTCGTAAGCAGGTAAGCCGTGATAATGGTAAAAGAGTCATCTATACTTATATTTGCACTTATTTTTTAGTTATCATGAAAAAAAAAAGAATTTTAGTAGCCATGAGTGGAGGTATCGATAGCTCTGTTGCGGCTATCAAACTTCATGAAGCAGGGCATGAAGTGATTGGTATTACTATGAAAACCTGGAACTATACACGAGGCTGCAGTACTAAGAAACAGATAGGTTGCTGCAATTTAGATACAATTAATGATGCTCGCGAGGTAGCTGTAAGAACAGGGTTTCCTTATATGGTTTTAGATATAAGAAAAGAGTTTGGCCAATATGTGATTGATCATTTTAAATCAGAATATCTAGCAGGTAGAACTCCCAATCCCTGTATTTTATGCAATACTCATATAAAATGGAACGCTTTGAGAAAAAGAGCTGATGAACTGGGTTGTAGTCACTTAGCTACAGGTCATTATGCTCAAGTGCGTGAAGAAAATAGGCGCTATGTTCTTTACAAAAGTAGAGATCTTAATAAGGATCAAACTTACGCTCTTTGGGGATTATCACAAGAAAATTTACAACGCACTATTTTCCCTTTGGGGCATCTGACCAAACCTGAAGTAAGGGATTTTGCAACAGCACGAGGGTTCCCTAATTTGGTAAAAAAATCAGAATCCTATGAAATTTGCTTTATACCAGAAAATAATTATCGTGATTTTCTCAGAAAAGAGATAAAAGGACTTGAAGAAAAAGTCAAAGGAGGGGAATTTGTACTAGAAGATGGTAGAGTAATAGGAAAGCACCAAGGTTACCCTTTTTATACAGTAGGTCAAAGAAGAGGGCTTCAAGTTTCGCTCAGTTATCCTGTTTATGTTACACGAATCGATGCTGCTACCAATCGAGTTTACTTAGGTACTCTCGATGCTTTAGCAAGAAATGGCATGTATGTACATAAGCTAAATATGATTAAGTATGACTGTCTGAAAGAGCCTACAGAGAGTCATATAAAAGTGCGCTATAATGATACAGGAAAGCCAGGAGTATTAGTTCAGGAGAAAGAACAAATGAAAGTTTTTTTTGGACAAAATGTACAAGCTATTGCTCCAGGGCAAGCTGCTGTTTTCTACGAAGGGGATGATGTGATAGGAGGTGGTTGGATTGCCTCGTCTTTTAGAAAAAAGAATCAACAATCGTAAGATGAGTAATCGCTTGGCAAACTATCCCAAAGCAATTGTCTATTTTATAGGGAGCTTATTGGTCAGCGTTAACAATGATATCCTTAGTAAGCTTTTAAGTACTGCAGGACTACCAGCAGGGGAAATTACATTTTTTCGTTTATCCCTAGGTGTATTTTATTTATTGGGTTATCGTTTATATAGCAGGGAAGTAGGCAAAGCGACTGTATTTTTCCCACGTCAAATACTTCGCGGGGCTCTTTTCGTACTAGCTTCTACACTTTGGACCTATGGACTCAAAGCAGGAACTATCAGCACAGCCACATTAATGAACTTTTCTATACCTATTTTTATCTTAGTATTATCTCCTATTTTATTAAAAGAAGTAGTATCAAGGAAAAATTGGATTTTCAGCATAGTAGGATTAAGCGGTGTCGCAGTACTGTTATGGCCAGGATTTGCTTTTTCTATCTTTTATTCTTGTTCGTTGATATTCTTAATAGCGGTGTTATTTTTTGCGCTGCTTGATATCATCAATAAAAAATATGTTGATCAAGAATCCTTATTTGTCACTATCTTTTACCCCACCTGCATTGCACTTGTATTAACACTTCCTTCTTTGTTATGGAGTACATGGGTAATGCCCAGTGCTAGACAATGGGTACTGCTAAGTTTGCTAGGAATCGGTGGAAATGCGATTTTATACCTATCACTAAAAGCCTACCGGCTATCATCTATTGTTTCTCTAGCTCCATTGCGTTATTTAGAATTGCTGTTTTCTCTATCAGCAGGATATATATTTTTTGGACAAATACCCGGAAAGTATGAAATAATAGGCGGAGTCATTATTGTTCCCTCTGTATTATTCATGATATATGATAAGTATAGTAAAGATAGCAATGAGTTTGGACAATTTTAGCTAGCTCTTCTAGACCTATGCATGCAAGCCAAGTGATTGTTTTGTTTAAGTTTTTTATTCTTTCTATTGATTGGTGCTATATCCCAAGCAATAAGTATTATCTGTTACCATACTTTGAGTAGACTAATTTTCAACCATTTGATAGCACTTTCTGTACGAATCTAGCCAAGACAATGGGTAGGGGTAGCTGTAATAGCTCTTTTAGGGTATAAGGTTGCAGCTGTTTTTCTTTCATCAAAGGTCCTATATATTCAATTTGCTCATTATTCACATTAACATGAGTAAAAATAATATGGAGTCGTTGATGAGTAAGTTGATGCTGATACACAACTGGATACTCTTTCCATTTGATAAGGTTACACTTGATAAGGTCAATGATAGGGTCGTTTAAATTAATTAGATCTTTTTTCTTATCTTCTTCAATCAAGTAAAATTGATATAATCTTTTCCATATATCTTCTTTTTGCCTTTTCTGCACATAAAATTTATTTTCTTCTTGTAAAATTAAATAATGAAAAAAACGATGCTTGATTTTAATATTTTTTTCTTTTACAGGTAATAGGTGTTGCTGACTTTGCTGATTTGCAATGCAAATATTCTGAAATATACAAGACTGGCAAGAAGGCTTATTTGGTGTACAGAAAAGAGAACCAAACTCCATAACCGCTTGGTTGTAATCACCAAGCCTTTTTATGGGCAAAAGGCTATGAGCAAATATTTGAAACTTTTTTTTAGTTGCTGACGCTTCTATATTATCACGAATACCAAAAATACGAGCTAACACACGGTGCACATTGCCATCTACTACTGCAACTCTTTCTTCAAAAGCTATAGAGGCTATTGCCGCTGCTGTATAAGGGCCTATTCCAGGAAGCTTTAGTAATGATTGGTAACTAGTAGGAAACTGACTATTGTATTCTTGGACTATTTTTTTTGAACAGGAATGTAAATTAAGTGCACGTCTATAGTATCCTAATCCTTGCCAAATTGCTAGAATTTCCTGTTCGCTAGCTGCTGCTAAATCATTGACAGTTGGAAAGGTTGCTACAATACGCTTATAGTAACTCATACCTTGTGCTACTCGCGTTTGTTGCAAAACAATTTCTGAGATCCATATTTTATAAGGATCGTGAGTTGTACGCCATGGCAAAAAGCGGTGATGCTCATCATACCAAGATAGTAGATGAGTAGCAAAATTTCCCTCTTTAATCCATTGTTTTTGCTGAAAAGATAGTTTACTAAAGTAGTTCTGAGAAGAGTTCATAAGAGTAATCGATCTACAATATATATAGTATAATAGTGATTCTTCAAGGAAGTAAGTAATCTCTAGAGATATCAGCAGAATGAGCGTACTATGTGACAGTGCCAACAATCAGGATGAATGATTTATTGCGTAAACTTTTGCTGTGCAAAATTTAAAAAAAACACTAGATTAAACAAGTAAACAGTATAGCTAATTGACACAGATTTTTGGTTGCAGCCAGCCAATAGCTGCCTAATAATTAGATTTATCTAAACTATTTTTAGTTACGAGGATACCTTGAGAATTACTGTTTAGTATTGGTCTAATTTTCTATTTGTGAGTGCTAATCGATCAACTAAATTTTATGATATCTTTTAGTTGGATAACTTATTCGAAGATACACTCAGGCACTAACGATAAAATAAAAAGAGTATTGAATGAATATTTATTCAATACTCTTTTTATTTACTTAATATTTAAAATTATACTAAGCTAGATTAGCTTATTCATTTTTCATATTGCGTACTTCTATTCTAATTTCCTGAGCCTGATTTTTTAAGTCTTGCATGGCTTTTCTGACTCGAACACCAGCTGCTTTATTTCCCTTATCATAAAATTTGT
>JBCCTJ010000022.1:0-15001 GCA_039198585.1 Bacteroidota bacterium | reverse complement strand
CTCAAAAATTCTTTATTATGCAGTGTTGACAAGTAAAATTTATTTTACTTATAAAACGTGTACAATATAGAAAATACTTGGGAAATAGAATTGAATCCACTAAATTTGCGATGTTATATTACTTTTTAGCATCAACTATTTTTCCTTAATCTTGTAGAATAAACGATAGTGTAAAGTTATTATTTTTAAATCATGCAAAACTTAATTATATCAGCTCAGAAAGCTTTGAGTATGACTACAAAGGCAATTCCAAATTTTCAAGTAGGAGATACTATCAACATCTCTGTTAAAATACAAGAAGGGCAAAAAGAGCGTATCCAGCAGTTTCAAGGGGTAGTGATTCAAATCAAAGGACACAAAGACCACATAAGATATATTACCGTACGGAAAAAAAGAGGTGAAATAGCGATAGAGAGAATTTTTCCTATACCTTCAGCTATTATAGAAAAAATAGAGGTGAAAATGAGAGGTATTGTGCGACAATCAAGAATTTTTTATATCAGAGATAAAAAAGGGAGTGCTTCAAAAATTAAGCGAAGAAATTACTCCAGTCGTAGTACGAATAATCCCTAATACCAGTAGGCACTTTATACTATTATATCAGAAACATTCATGAAACTATCGAAATTTGATTTTAAGCTTCCCGACTCTTTTGTAGCAAAATATCCTACAGAAAAAAGAGACGAGTCAAGACTGATGGTAGTCAATAGAGCTAAAAAAAAAATAACGCATCATAGTTTCAAAAATATACCCTCTTTCTTTAAAGCTGGTGATACTTTAGTACTTAACAATACAAGGGTACTTGCAGGGCAGATTGATGGATACAAAGAAAAGACTTCTGCCAATGTCATCATGATATTATTGCGCGAACTAGATCCAGAGAATAGATTGTGGGATGTTTGTGTAGAGCCTTCAAGAAAAATAAGAGTAGGCAATAAAATATGCATTGAGGACGATCTCGTCGTAGAAGTAATAGACAATACCACATCACGTTGTCGTACTGTTAAATTTTGCTTCCAAGGAAGTAATCAAGAATTACATGATATTCTGAAAGAAATAGGAAAGCCCCCATTGCCAGCTATAATAGGGAGAAAGCTAGAGCCGATAGACAGTCAGCGTTATCAAACAGTATATGCTACAGAGCTAGGATCTGTAGTAGCACCAGCAGCAGGTTTCCACTTTACTAAATATATTCTAAAGTACTTAGAATTGAAAGGGATTAATATAGCTGAAATTACTATTCACTTGGGACTCAATACACTATCATCGCTTAATACTGAAGATCTTATCAAGTGTCGGATTCATACTGAACCTTTCTGTATCTCAAAACATACTGCTGATCAAGTGAATAATTCTATGAAAAATGAAAAGAAAATATGTGCTGTAGGGACCTCAACACTAAAAGCACTTGAATCTTCTGTGTCAGGGTCACAAAATTTGCGACCACAAGAAAAAGCATGGACGAGCATGTTTATTACACCTCCTTATCAGACAAAGATTGCTAATAGTTTATTAACTAATTTTCATATACCGAAATCTATAGATTTTATTAATACACTTGCTTTTGGAGGGCATGAGCTTATGATGCATGCTTATGAAGTAGCTAAAAAAGAAAACTACCGATTTTCTTTTTATGGGGATGCATGCTTAATTATTTGAGACTACCTACTCATGAAAAGGTATTTTCTCTATATAGTAGTAGTTCCTTTCTTCATATGCCAAGCACAATACAAGCAACAAAGCTATTTTATAGATGAAGTACAAGTAGAAGCTGGAAAGAGCAATATTACTTTCGACTCAGAGGAGAAGCAAGCAATCAAAAAAGCTGCCAAGATTCCAATAAAAAAACTTCTGGATATTCCCTTTCAAATAAGCCCTATTATTAATAGGGCTATAAAAATACTCTTAGCATGTGGCTATCACGCTTCCATTCAAAAAGAGGTTAAAAAAAGCAATAAAAATAATGAAACAAGAACTGTTATCAAGATTATCATTCATAAGAAACTTCCAAAAATAGCTCATATACAGTGGGTAGGTATCCCCTACTCAGAAAAGAGTATATTAGAACGCTTAGCTGCTTTTCAAGTAAATCACTACTACCATAAACACCAGCTTAAACAAGCAGCTAGCTATATAAAAAATCACTTTTTAAAAAAAGGATATCTAGACGTTTTCGTGCAAGTAAGGGCGGTACAAGAATCAAAAAACTTACATAAAATTGTTGTTAAAGTACACAAAGGCAAGAAATATTATATTGAACAAGTCATTTTTCAAGGTAACCAAAAAGTGCATACCTTATCACTTAGTAAACAAATACCACTTTATGGGAAAGAAACCAAAGGGTTTCAAGTGCTGAAAGAGAATATTCTGTACCATATCAAAAAAAAAGAAATTTTAGAGCTTTTTTACAGTATTTATGAACAAATAAGACCTAGTATGGCTTTTACAAAAGCAAGTGTCTCAGAAGCGGTTTCGTTATTGCTTAACTATTATCACTATTCCAAAGGATTTCTAAATGCTGAGATAGCTACTCACTTAAAGATCGATAGAGCTTATGGAAAGGTAACTATTATATTCCTCATCAAAGAAAGAACCCCATTTGTTGTCAATCAAATAACTTGGCTGGGCAATGAAAGTTTTCAATCAGAAGAACTTACAAAGGCAGTAGGATTTTCTGAAGGGATGCCCTATAGTATTACCAAAATCAGTAGACTTCTCCAATCAAAAGATAGCCTGAAAGGTCTTTATAGTTTGTATGAAAAAAAAGGAGCATTTCTTAGCCTAGTTACATTAACAAGTAGTCTAATCAGCAAAAACAAGGTAGATATTACTATTAATCTACGAGAAATAAAAAGTCCAAAAATTATCAGTATTAATATAGAAGGCAATTTAAATAAAAAAATAGGAAAGGGAATTTTAGCCGCTAATAATTTAGAGGTAGGTAAAGTATTTCACAGTTCAAACTTACTATTCGCTAGGAAAGAACTACGCTCTTCAGGTTTGCTAGATACCCAAAAAATGCAAATAAGAGCAGTTGAACAACGAAAAAAAGATAAAGCTGGGGTTATTATTGATTCTTATCTCCCGGTTAATATTGATAGTAGTGCCTATCTTAGGTTAGACCTAGAAAAAATAGCATGCCATTTCCTGCTGACCAATATAGATATATCTCCATTTTTTGAAAAAATGAATTTACCCAAACAAGGAGGAGGTATGTTTTTGGAGATTAGCCTGACTAGAGAGCATGATAGCTTAAAAAGATATATGCCTTTTAGCTTAGACATTGAACTGAAACAACCTTGGATTTTTATACGAGGACACCATTTTATTGTAGGCGGGAGATATCGGTACACAGAGCATCCTACCAAAGATAAACCTAGCTATAGAAGTCGTCTTGTAGAGCTAGCAATCGGGGATCACTACAACTACGGCCCTCGTAGAATAGAACGCACGATTTCTGCTAGTCATACCCAAGGAGAAAAGATGCTCCCTAATAGACCTATTAAAACTGACTTTACAAAGTATGAAGCTTGTCTTAAGTACCAAGAGAGCAATGTAAATCATTTTTTCTTCCCTACAGAAGGATATAATTTTAGCCTAAATATTGATATAGCATTCCCTCCTGGTAAGATTCAATATTTGCGTCCTCACCTACATAATAAATGGTATTTTCCCTTCAATTCATACATATTGATGCAACGCATAGAGGGAGGTATTAACCTGAGTAAAGATGGAAAATCTGGTAATTTTTTTTTAAATCAACAAGATGAAATGAGTTATCCTATTTACCTCATAGGTCATAATAAAGGAGACGTTTCTTTATTTAGTAATCAAAATGGAGGAGATATCTATTTTATTTATCATGCAGAAGTTAGGCGGCAAATATTTGGTAAAAATGACTATCTCTCTCTTTTTGCAAGTATTGCTGGTATCAAACAAACTAGACTAAGTGATTATATAGCTAAAAGATGGTGTGTAGGTATAGGTTTTACCCAAAGATTTAGAATAGGGCCTCTTTGTATATATTTAGTTTGGACAGATAGTATTATTCCTGGTTTAGAGATTGACTGGCATAAAAGACGTCATGCTAGTTAAAGCAATCTGGTACTAAATACCATTTAAATAAAACCTGGGTTACTAAAAGTCTATGTGTAGCAACAAGTATTTTCAGGTAAAGTTTATTAACTTTAGGGCTATCAATCAATACGTTATTATATGCTATTATTATCACTTCATCGACAAATAATTAAGTGGCTTTTATGCGCATCATTTTTGCTGACTACTGTTACTCAAGCATCTGAAAATATAGATAATCTCATTGATAGCAACCTAAAGCAGCATAAATTATTTGTAGAACAAGAAAACAAGACATCAGAGGAAGCTATTCAAGAGCGAGTAGCCGAACAAACGGAATGGGATCAAAATAATCGTACACAGTTTTTACAAGAAATGAGGGTAATTCAGCAACGTGTTAATGGCTGGCCAGAATCACATCACAGGCAGCGAATAGGTAATGCGATAAATGTACTTCTTGAAAACTATGAATTGTATACCCAAGCCAGAATAGAAAACTTTCACAAACAAGTCAATCAGTTACTTAAACAACGTCCTATTTATATAACTCACGAACTGCAACAGTTCTTCAATACAGTCAAAAGCTTAAACAATCCAGTTAATGAAAATCTCAAGCAAGAATTAAAAAAGAATTTCGAAAAGGAGAGAAAAAGATATAAAGGGTTTCTCGGTGGCGTATTAACTATTTTCAAAAAACTACCAGAACACTCTCAAGAACGTCAGAAAACAATCAATAAAGATTTTAAGGATATAATTACTAAAACTGCTAGTTTCCCTCGAAATAGAAACAATTCATCATATAGTGAGCTCTATACTAAGTTGTATAATTGGTATAGAGAACGGGAACAGTTTGAACTCTCATATTTTTTGCCACTCTATCAACCAACAAAAAAAATGTCAGATAAAAAGCTTGTTGATACCCCCAATATACTGACTATCGGTTTCACTAGGCTCGGAGCATATCACAATTCTTTTACGACTAGTATATTGACAAGTATACTCTCTTATTATTTCCTTTTTCAGATGCTTATTTGCAACTTATTGAGTTACTAGCAGTAGAAATAGCACAAAGGGAAATGACAGTAGAAGTTGTGAATAAGTTAACGCAAACCAATACTCAGCAGGAAGTAGCTAATGAGATCTGCTCCCACCACTTTCCTGGTGATCTATCCCTGGGTCCTTTCTCAAAAACTACCCTGATGATTGTATTAGATTATGATACAGCTTTTGCAGGCACAGCAGCGGCCAACTGGCAGTTAATGAAAGAGAGAGCACTTCCTATCCTTTTCAACTTATTTGAACAAAAGCATTTGAAAAGTCCGAATGATTTACTAGATATTTGTATGAGTAGCTGGTTTTTTTTCACAACTAGTCAAACTCCTCCTACATCAAATCAATTAAGGGAAAAAATTAAAGAGCTCATAGAAGAATCTTATCATTTAGATCCAATCACCAATGAAGATACTAACCTAGTCAAATGGCTAGAACAGGTCATCATACGATATCGTCAGTTCAAGATATTAAAAAATGAGGAAGTACCTGATGCTACAGAAGTTAAGGAAGAGATCATCGAACATACGAAGACAATGACCAGACTCCCTCCCCTTCATCAGCCATCAGATGATAGAGCAGTTGTAACCGAGTATAATCTTCAGCTACCATTAATCAGAGGTTATTACGAACCAAGAATCCATGCTCGTGTAGTACTAATAACCCCTCAAGAACAAACTGACAATACACCTGAGCCTAGTCCACAACCTACCCCTCAAGAACAAACTGACAATACACCTGAGCCTAGTCCACAACCTACTATTAGTGACGCTAGTCATACAGAATCAGTTGATTCTTTGGATAATGATTTAGATGACAACGCAAGAGGAACAGATCCTATCATCAAGATAGGATTTTGGATAATGATACTAGGGTTTCTTCTTGTTTGGATTGATTCTTTAGAAAGAAAGAAACCAGCATTCAATTCATCCTATGCAGAAAGTAAGCAGTAGCCTACTAGTCAATTGCTGATTAACCAATAAGCAGGAGAGGGGATGACTGCATCATCTCACAATAGCTATCTCAATTGACTTTCCTTAAAAAAGATGATTTTATATTCGTCAAATTTGTATATTTCGATGATTATGCGTAAGATTGTTATACTCTTTTTAAAAAAAAAGCAATTTGTTTTTTTCTGCTTTTCTTGAAAAGAGACAAGTATCATAACTTTTAACTAAACAATCATGGCTGGAGTTAATAAAGCAATTCTCATTGGTAACTTGGGTAGAGATCCGGAGATTAGGCATTTAGAAGATGGCACCGTCAAAGCATCATTTTCTATTGCAACAAGCAAAGCATACACAGATAGAACAGGAGAGAAAATAACGAAAACAGAATGGCATAACATTGTCCTTTGGAGAGGATTGGCTACTATAGCAGAACGTTACTTACAAAAAGGTAAACAAGTGTATATAGAAGGGGAGATTACCAACCGCTCTTATGAAGATAAAAGTGGTAACACGCGGTATATCAGTGAAATTGTAGGAGATAAGATGGTCCTACTAGGCAATCGTAACGATGTAGGGGGTGATCCTTATGGCGGTACAACAAGATCTCAAGAAAAAGCCGCACCTGTATCTCCAGCTGAGGATGAGCTTCCTTTCTAATCTTTAATGATAGAGGAGCCTATGTTGAATTGGGTAGTATGTAAAAGCAACAATTGAGTAACTTAAATAGTCAATAATCATTAGTAGTGGATAGTGTGTAAATACTAAAAATCTAGTAACGAGCATTTTTCACACAAGTAACTACCAGAACATTGGCAGAGTGTTTTAACAGAGCAAAAGTCACACTCAAAATCAAGACAGCAATTGCAAATGTCAGTTTCTATTTGGTAATTATAGCTCATTGTCTTAACAGTTAAAAAATCAATACTTGATTAAAATATATGAAACTATACAATAATATTATCCTTGTAATACCAGCATGTGTAACACAACTGCCAAAACAACTGGTAGCGTATAATTAATTATTTTTTTGGTAAGGTATTACAAGTTGGTTACTGCATATTTCTACCAATAATTGACTTAGAAATCTTTAATAATCATAAAAATTAAATCAAGTAAATTTTCTTCTTGCTCAAAGCTAAGTTTGGTTTTAGTGATCTTCTGAATTTGTCTACTTAAACTCTCAATTGAGTTGGTTGTATCATGCGTATGAGCTTCAACAGAATAATCTATATATATCTCAAATAGTCATTCTCATCAAGCAATTTGGTTACTGTACGTCTATACGCTTCTTTCCACTCATCTACAAAATTTTTTATCTTAATACGAGCTTTTTGTTAGCTACTTTCAAATCAGAAGAAAAAGCACGTTTGTCCTTAGTTCTTATTTTGTTGAGTAACTTAGCTTGTAAGTGCACTAAACATTTCTTACTTTATGCATAATTTCTTGTAGTTTAAAAGTTAGATACAATAGTAATTTTTTTCATTTTCCACAATCAATTATAGGTTATCAGTATTTATTTTTTCTACAAAATGAGATTCAAAGCTGTATTGTACACCAGATACGCAATTCGCTCTAATACATTTCGGACAAGAGATAGAAAAGAGTTTATGCAAGACTTGAAAAAAATATACAAAGCCCAAACCAAAGAATCTGCTGAGGAAGAACTCCTTTTTTTGTCCGAGAAATGGGGTAAAAAATACCCTATAGTCGTAAAATATTAGGAATATAACTGGGGAAAGCTTAGTACTTATTTTGCTTATACGCTACCCATTAGGAAGTTTATTTATATACGGTCCATTCAATAGAAGGATACCATCGACAGCTCAGAAAAACGATCAAAAATAAAAGAACTTTTTCAAGCGATATGGCTTTCTTAAAGGTTGTGTTTCTAGCTATAAAAAACATATAAAAAAATAGAATGTTTTCTTGTCACATAGGGGGGGTGAAAACACAGCAATTAACCATTAGTCTAGGAGCTAGAATGCCTATTCATTTAACTTTACATTGGAAACCTTAGACAGAGTTGACATTATACGCCCATTGGATGGATTGCAATTTAGCCAAAATACTTTTCATTTTCTTTAGTCCGTAGAGAAGCTCGACTGACTATTATTATTCTTCTTATAATTGAACACAGAGAAAGCAATCGATAGTAAGCATGCTATTATGCCTACTATTCCCATAATTTTTCCTCCCCTTCCAGCTCTTTTTAGCTGATCTTTCACCTCCTTAAGTTCACCTCGTAATTGGTTATTCTTAAAGGATTCCACTTCTCCACCATCATCATTCTCTGTTTTTTGTAGTTGCTCCAATTGATTCTTAACTTTTTTTAGGTTTTGCTTGAGGTTTTCATTTTCATCTTTTACGGCTTTTAAATCTTTTTGGTGATTTGGTGTAAGTTCCTGCTGCTGATTTTTTTTTAAGTTGATTTCTTTTTTTAGGTCATTGTTTGATTGCACTAGTTCTTTTACCTCTTTAATTAAATTTTCGTTTTTAATTGTTAAATTTTTTGTCGCGTTCTCAGCGTTTTGCTTTTTCTCTTCAAGACTCTTTTTCAGCTTATCATTTTCTGATTTAGCCACTTGTAAGTGATTTTTTAGTTTTTGGATTGTCTTGTTACTCATAACTTCCTCTCCGATCTTGTTATTATTGTTGATGGTTTTTCCTAGTTTACTTATCTTTTGATCTTTTTTACTGATATCATTTTGCAGTTTTTTAACTTTTTCCTTAAGAGCTTCCAGTTCATTCTTGCTATCTCCAAAACCTTCTTGCTTTTTTAAGCCATCTATGCTAAGATCATCACGGGTTCTTACTATGTTAACTCCATGTCTCGCTGCTTTCTTAGTAATTATGCTAACTCCTAGCTCTAAATCAGAGTACTTTTTTTGTATAAATTCTTGTGATTTTTGAGCTTTTTCTTTTTCTTTCTTTTGTTTTTCAACTTCTTTTTTTCGTTCTTCTAAGCTAGATTCTAAATTAGGTATTCGTGTTTCATATCCGAAATTTTTATTCACAATATTAACTACTTTGCTCCCTAATTTTGTTAATTGCTCGCCTAGGATTGGTAAAGTGTTCTCACTAAATTCTATCTTTTTTATTGCGCTTGTTATCTTTTTAATACGCTCTTTATCTGTTTTTTTGTCTTCAATGCTCTGATTAATTAATTGGATTACATTCGCTATAAGTTGATACTGATCATTCGTGTTGTTAGAATCTGTAGCATGGATACTCCTGAATCTAGATCCAAAAGATAAAGATAAAAATAGTACTAGGATACTAGTTGTTCTCAGTGATTGAGGGAAATAATAAAAGTTATTCATAATAGGAAATTGTTTGGTTGGTTACTGAATAGCGCAATACATTCATAAATAAAAAAATAGTCAGTGATTTAAATCATTGGTTTCTCCTTTCCATAATAAGCTTCTGGGCTGCGTTCACAGATCTTGCGAGGTCACCTCTTACCTGCAGAGTAGGTGGTAAGCTATGACTTAGTTTAAAAGCTAAGCCATGATTATCTATTTTTTTGCCGGTGATGCATTGAAGATTTTTTCCAAGAACTACATAGATGCGATTTGTCTTGTCGTCACGCATAATTACATTGTTATATTTTGTAAGAATTAATTTGAACATAGCTATATAGTTAGCAATTACATTTTAGGTACAAATATAGTATTTTTTTGCAAAAAAATATGCAAAAAATCGACTATTTCTTTGAAACTCCTTTTTTTAACATCTTTTTGCTTACAGTAACTAGGTATTTCTTCGAGGAAAGCTTTTACTAACATCAGGGTAGCTTCTTGGTGTGTGATCCCTTTGGCTTGTAAATAAGTAAGGGCAGTAGGATCCAGGGTCTGTAGGGTAGCATGGTGGCTACACTGGACATCGTCATTCTTGATATTTAATTGTGGATAGGTATGTAAATGAGCATGAGAACTTACAGGCCACCCACGATGTGATTGATGAGCTATACTTTTAGAGCAGTCGGGATAGACAATAGCATTGCCATAAAAAACAGCTTGCGCGTGGTCGCCTACTATACCACGATACTGCACATGGCTCTCTGTAGCAGGTGCATGGTGGTGCGCAGCAGCATGCATTTCCTGATATTGTTGCGCTTGCCCAGTATAAAGGCCATACAAATAGGCTTTACTCTTGGATGCTAGGAGATGTACATCAAGCACATGACGCAACATGGTATTGTCAGTGATATGAGCATAGTGATAGAATTCACTTGCAGCCTGCTGTGTGACTAGCGTCGTATGGGTAGTAGATGGTGTTCGGCTAGGTAAGTAGTAATAGTCTAGCTGAGCTCGCTCATCCAGTGATACTTGCACTTGCTCGTTGCACCATATAGGATATTGGATTGCTTGAGGAGGGGTATTGATCATCGTTACCTGACTACCACGACCTACAGTAATCAAGAGCCATGGATGGACCATAGAAGGATATTGACTGCTTATAACTTGACTGATCCAGATAGGGTCTGCACAGGTAGTGTTGTCGGCTATGTCAATCCAGATACCTTCTTGTAGGAAAGCACTATTGAGCAATTGAAAAGTGTCACGGATATAGGTCTTGTTTGCTTGGAGAATGGCGTTTACTTTTTCTTGTTGTGTTGTGTTAAGCTGACTGAGATGATACAATCTAACTCCTTTCATCAACTGATGGCTTTTTGGTTGAGCTATTTGACCATTGATCCATTGACAATAAAATGGTGCTTCAGGGGTATTGCCTAAAGTCTTGTGAGCTATCTGAGCAGGAAAGTTAAAAGAAGGCTCTTGGGCAATTTGGCTCAAGAGAGGAAGAAAAGGGGTATGTCGATACTCTTTATGACCTCGTATAGGGAGTCCCTTTTGATGCCATTGTTGAGTAAGCTCTTTTTGCCAGTCGGCTAAGTAAGGAATAGTCACACCCTCTTTTTCTTTTTGCAAGATAAGCCAGCTTACAATCCACTGGGTTAATTTTTCAAGACGTTTGTTGGCCATTTGGATCATTGGGAAGAGGAAGCTACTGCTTGTCTAATAGCACCATAACCTTCTTTGAGTACCTGTCGAGCCAAAGATAGATCTCCTTGCTTAGCTAATTTACCTTCTTGTATAATATGCACTACATTGGGGTGAATAGCTTCTAGCAACCCTAGATAATGAGTGATGACTAGGAATGTCTTTTTTTGTTGGTGCCTATCAGATACAGTTTTTGTGAGTGCCTGTAAGGCATGAGCATCTAGTCCGGAGTCTGTTTCATCTAGAATAGCAAGAAGTGGATTCAGTAAACGCATTTGAAGGAGTTCGTTTCTTTTTTTCTCTCCACCAGAAAAACCATCATTCACTGATCTCGCTAACATAGAAAAAGGTAACCCTACAGCAGCGGCTTCTTGTTTGACAAGCTGCAGCCACTCTTTGGCATGCATTGGAGTCATTCCTTTTTGCTTACGTACTGCGTCAACAGCCGTTTTCATGAAAACCATATTTTGTACCCCTGGAATAGCTATAGGCTGCTGAAAAGCGAGAAAAATTCCTTGAGATGCTCGCTCTGCTATGGTCATCTTCAGAAGATTTTTGCCTTGGAATGTAATAGATCCCTCTACTACTTGATAGTGAGGGTGGCCTGCTAGTACATATCCTAGTGTACTTTTCCCTGAACCATTGGGCCCTATAATTGCATGAATTTCTCCAGGATATAGGGTCATGCTCAATCCGCGTAGGATCATCTTGCTATCCGCAGTAACATGAAGATTGTCAATAATAAGTAATGGTTGAGGAGCCATCAATAAGTCTATTTAGGTGGTTCGAAAGCCTCTAAGTAATATGAGCTCTTTTTGCCATTGCTCACACCCACCTGGGGTTTCCAAACACATGGGAAGATCACGAGTGAGAGGAGACTGCATCAGAAACTGGAAGCACTCCAGGCCTATCGCTCCCTTGCCTAGTGGGGCATGGCGATCTTTCCGTGAGGCCAAAGAACGTAAAGAGTCATTGAGATGTAACGCCTGTAAGTAGTCAAGGCCAATGATATTATCAAAAGCTTGTAATGTGTTGTGCCATCCGGCTGCTGTGCGTATATCATAGCCAGCTGCAAATAAGTGGCAAGTATCTAAGCATATCCCGACATGAGGCAAATGGCTGCTCTTTTCTATTAAATAGCCTAGCTCTTCAAAGGTGACCCCGATGGTAGATCCTTGCCCAGCTGTAGACTCAAAAAGCAACGTTAAAGTACTATTGTGTAGCAAATCTTCCATCGTTGTTAAGCTTTCCACAATACGGTCCAGGCAATCTTGGCGGCTGCCTTTGAGTGCTGCCCCTGGATGAAAGTTGAGGTAGTCTACACCGAGTGCTTGGCAGCGCAATATTTCTTGTCTGAAAGCTGCTCGACTCTTGGTCAATCCTTCTGGATCGGGAGAACCAAGATTAATCAAATAGCTACTATGACTCATGACTTTTTGTATGCACCCACTTTGCCGTACTGTTTGAAATTGCCTAATAGCTTCTTTTGTTAGTGGACGATGATTCCATTGTCGCTGATTGGCAGTAAAGAACTGAACCATGGTAGCTCCTATTTGGATACCTTCTTCTAACGCATGCCATCCGCCCCCTGCAGCTGAGGTATGAGCTCCTAGTAAATCAACATGAGAGGTTTTTGTCATAAGTAAAGTTCGCGCAAAGATATAAGATTTATTGATGATTCAAGTAGGAAGTATACATAATGGCTTTGATTGTAATCAACCAATACCATCAATGCAAAAAGAAAGTTATAGTTTATTGCTTAGATATAGTGGGGTGTCGTATTTGCAAAGTGTATGCTGTACTGGACTTATTGCTGCTGATAGTTGTAGTGCATGCTAAACGATAACTAAGATATGAAACGAAAAGATTAGCAATGAAGCATAGCCTGATCTCTATTTTTAGCTAACCAACAATTTTGGACTTGCAATATTCATATTTGTTTCTATATTGCATTATCGAAACAATAAAAAACAAATATGACTCAAAAAGTAGATCATCAAAAAAGCTTGCAAGTATTATTGAATAGCTTACAAAAAAAATATGGAGAAGGGGTGATTATGTCATTAGGGGATCTATCTTCCAGAAGTGTTCCTGTACTATCTACAGGATGTTACTACCTCAACCAAGCTTTAGGAATAGGGGGGTTGCCTTGGGGACGTATTATAGAAATCTATGGTTTAGAAGCATCAGGTAAAACCACCTTAGCACTTCATGCGATTGCAGAAGCACAAAAAGCAGGGCACAGGGCTCTCTTTATAGATGCTGAGCATGCTTTTGATCAGGCTTATGCAGCAGCAGTAGGGATTCGTATAGATCAACTTCTTATATGTCAACCAGATTATGGGGAACAGGCCTTAAGTATAACCCAACAAGTGATTGATTCTGGGAAGGTAAAAATAGTTGTTATTGACTCTGTATCAGCTCTGATCCCAGAATCAGAACTAAAAGGTGATATGGGCGCTCCTCCTATGGGTGCACAAGCAAGGATGATGTCTCAGGTCATGCGCAAGCTAGCTGCTATTGTGCATAAAAAGCAGGCTCTTTGTGTTTTTATTAATCAAGTGCGTCATAAAATAGGGGTATTTTTTGGCTCTCCGGAAACCACGTCAGGAGGCAATGCACTAAAATTTTATGCTTCTATTCGCTTGAAAGTAAATAAGGGTGCATTTATTAAGGATAGTGATCATAAGCTCATAGGTCATGAAATGAAAGTAAAAGTAGTAAAAAATAAAATGGCTCCTCCTTTTCAAGAAGCTATCATACCACTTCACTATGGAGAAGGAATTGCCAAGGAGGCTGAACTTTTAATAAAGGCTTTGGTATTAGAGGTTATCCAACAGACTAAGAGCTGGTATTCCTATCAGGGCAAGCAGCTAGGACAAGGAAAGGAAAAAATATTGCAATTACTTAAGCAGGATAATGAATTTCGTCGTACTGTAGTCAACGAAGTAGAGAAGCAGGCAAGAGTAAGAGAAGTTAATTAATCATCTACATGATCTAACCAATATCTTATAGTGATGCCTTATTCTTCTACTTTCTTTTTTCTACTACATATCTCATAAATAATGCGTGCGAAACAACCAAGTACATTTAAATTATCTGATGTAATAAGGGGGTGTTACAATTCAAGCAAATTTTCCTAGTTTGAAGAAATAAAATGTCTATTTTCTGAAATTTTTCGTAAAAATTCTATGGCTTCTGAAGAAAAAAATATCTCACTGACCAAGATTAAAGAAAAATCGATTTTTTTAATGGAGAGTAGCTATAGTACTCCAATCAAGGAACGTATTCCAGTAATACGATTGCCCTCTAAGCCACTTTTCTCAGAAGCAGGGCGGCACTCATCCGATGACTTATTTTTAGGGCATTAGTTGTATTTATTCCAAAAAGTATCCAAAGCTTTTCCGTTTTTGCTGTACGAGCATTGATTCTTTTAAGGGAATTGTGTTCTTTTTGACTTCACCTTCCCTTTCAAGAAGCTGCCTTTTTCTTTTTTTAACCCAATAAGACTACAATTTTTATGTTTTTTGATACGTACTGGATGAGAATCGACTCATTATTGGAGTCTTAATTCTCAAACAGGTAGCAAGTGGGTTGTTTTTGTAATAAACTACTATCCAATAACAACTAAATTAAACAAATCAAAAGTGTTTTTATTATTCACTTATTTCATCAGCTTCTAGAGCTAGTTCTACTTTTGTAACAATATTACTATCTGTAGCATCCTTGCAATGTCTTATGAAAACACAAGTTAATTTTGTACCTGCAATAGCCAATAATAGGCCTCCTCCTCCAAGGAATACATATAGATACCTTTCTGTGGTCCACCATTTTCCATCATCATCACTAGCAGAAGAAGCCAGAAATTCAGTAGGATTAATGCTTGGCGATGCACTTGGATGGGAAGTCGGAGATAGGCTCGGT
>JBCCTJ010000021.1:0-15709 GCA_039198585.1 Bacteroidota bacterium | reverse complement strand
GAAAATATAACTAAAAAGTGGATTGGTACTATTCATAATTGGAAAGATATTTTATCCCAACTTGCTATTATATTTGGTGATAGATTAAAGCTTAATCTATGAGCTTAAAAATATTCTTGACACAGTTAATTAATCAGACCCAAAATCATAGTAGGTAGAGATTATAGCTTGTACAAGCTAGTCAATTGTTGTAGAGTATGGGATAACTCCTTCTTCAACTCCTTTTTGCAAGGATGCTAGGGAAATAGTGGGAACTTTTAGAGCGCTTGCTTTGGCCAATTTAGTAGGCCCTGGTTCCCTTCCTAGTAGGAGAAAATCTACTTTTTTAGAAACAGCACTGACAATGCTTCCCCCCTTGCTTTGTATATATTGATAGATATCCTCACGGGAATAACCATCAAAGATGCCAGATACTACAAATCGCTTACCTGCCAGCTCATAGGATGCTGTCTCTTTTTTGCTGGCAGTGAAAGAAAGGCCAATGGTACGCAGTTTTTGGATATGTTTGCGATTATTTTCTTCTCGAAAGTAACAGATTAGGCTATGGGCAATCTTATCTCCTACCTCTCTTATAACTAGTAGCTTTTCCATAGGAGCACTCATGAGCTGATCAATATCACCAAAATAATGTGCTAGCTTTTCTGCTACTGTAACACCCACATGCCTGATCCCTAGAGCAAATAGCACTTTATCAAAAGGCATTCTCTTAGAGGAAGCTAAACTTCTAAGTAAGTTATGAGTAGACTTTTCTTTAAAACCAGGTAAAGCTGCAATTTTTTCTTGCGTGAGAAGGTAAAGATCAGCAGGCCTTCTTACCAAGTTTTGATCAAATAATAATCCAATAGTTTGGGCACCTAAGAAAGTAATATTCATAGCGTTCCTACTCACAAAGTGAATGAGCTGATTTTTAAGCTGTGGAGTGCAGAAACCTTCATTTGTACAATAATAATGAGCTTCTCCGGGATGTTGAATAAGGGGAGTACAACAAGCAGGACATACCTGAATGAACTGAATAGCAGTAGCTTCTTTTTTTCTTTTTTTTATATTGACTTTAGTAATCTTAGGAATGATATCACCTCCTTTTTCTATGTAAACATGATCTCCTCGGCAAATACCCAAACGTTTTATTTCTGATTGATTATGTAGTGTTGCTCTTTTTACAATCGTTCCTGCGAGCTGTACTGGCTGCAACTGTGCTACAGGTACTATAACTCCCGTTCTGCCCACTTGATAGATCACATCTTCTAGTACTGTCTCAGCAGCAACCGGCTGATACTTATAAGCTACTGCCCAGCGTGGACTTTTGGCAGTAGTTCCTAGGATAGCTTGCTGGGATAAATCATTCACTTTGACAACGATTCCATCTATCGCTAAGGGAAGCTTTGTTTTTTTCTTTTCCCAGTCTCCAATATAGGATATTACATCTTCTAAATCATCACAATATTGAGGATGTGACAACAAGTCAAACCCCCACTTTTTGAGCTGCATTAGGGATTTTTCTTGGGTAGATTTAATGATGGGCTCTGCAGCTATACTATACGGACTAAAAGTTAAAGGCTGTAGATCTTTAATTGCTTCATCTACCTCTTTCCTACGCAACAATCCTGAAGTGCCATTTCGTGGATTCGCTAAACTTAGTTTTCCTTTGGTAGCATAATGATCATTAAGCTTTTGAAAACTTTTGAAAGGCATAACTATTTCTCCTCTTATATAAAAATCTTCTGGCAGATTAGCTCTATCAATGCGTACGGGTATGTTTTGAATCAAGGATTGGTTGGCAGTAATATCATCCCCACAAGTACCATCTCCTCGGGTGACTAGCCTTTGCAATATGCCTTGATGATAATGTAAGCTAATAGCTACTCCATCCAGTTTAAGCTCGCATACGAAGGCAATAGTAGCGCTTGGTATCAACTTCTGAACCCTATTGATAAATTGCTGAATTTCTGCTTCTTCATAAGTATTGCTCAGAGAAGACATAGGGAAGCGATGAGTAACTGTAGGAAAGTGCTTAGAAGGCGACTCTCCTATTTTTTGTGTAGGGGAGTCCTTTTTTTTTAGTGCTGGAAAAGTTTTCTCTAGCTTAGCCAATTGTTGCACTAACAAATCAAATTCATAGTCAGTAATCAGAGATTTCCCCTCCTGAAAAAAAGTTTGATTGTAGTGGTTAATATCTTTCGTAAGCTTTTCAATAGATCGCCGAGCTTCTTCGTAATTCATTTCCTTATGATATGATAGAGCTGATCATCTAGATGTAAGGATTAGTAGCAATAAGTGTATTGTAAAATAGCACCTCTGTCACTGTCTTGAAACTTGTAGGTAAGGTTCTCCATAGTTGATTCCATTTTTCTCTTATTTTCAGTACAATTTCTTTGAATTTAATAATACCTTGATTACTTAAGTCAACGCCTTGATCTCGTAAGTTGGATAATACACTCTCTTTGACTTTTTGGTAGGTTTCACTAACAAGAGCGACTCTAAGTAGCTCAAATACAAATAGAATGCGGGATCCTCCATCTGCTATCAAACTATACTTGATATTTTCTTCATATTTTTTTTCATATTGCTCAATCGCTTCTGCTATTTCCTGTTGTATTTGCTGCTGTTCTTCTTCCGATATTCCGTCCCTGCCTTTTTGTTCATTAATAAAATCTTCAAAGCTAGGTATTTCTTCATTATTGCCTTCATTGCCTCCTAATAAATTGCCTATCAGGTTAAACAGAAAAATAATGCCTACAGGTTCATTATTGGGGTTATTACCCTCATTATTCTGATTATTTTCTTGACGTAGTCTATAAAAATTACTTGTGATAAGATTACGAAGTTCGTTTTTTTCCTTTTCTATCTCATGCTCCTCTCTCTTTAAGTAAAACTTAGCTAATGCAAATGAGCAGCCCAGTATAGCAATATAGCTGCTAACTCCTTTGACCATTCCTCTTATTAAGCTTCTAGCTATTGAAGCTTTTTTTCTCTTCACTGGAGTCAAGGTAAGCTCTGCTAGCATAAAGATGATTAGAAGAGCGGAAGAACTTGCAATAGGCGTAAAGTTTGGATAGCCATTTAGTTGCAAAGGCTCATAGATAGCTATCCATATCGATAATGTACGAATAGCAACAGCAGTCACTCTTTTTAGCGTTGTCTTTTGACTTCTTTTTTGGCCGATAGAGCTTTGTACAAAAGTTTTAAGGCAGCTTAATGAAATAGAGACCAAAACTGAGTAAAAAGCTTTCCAGGCAAATTTTTCCCATATTTCTCCTGTTAGTAGTGCATCTCTAATACCATTGTTGATGCCAGCTAATCTTCCTATATAGGCCCATAACCATACTGGGTTGGTCAGCACATAAAAAGCAACCTTAACAATAATAGCATAAATCAATCCTTCGATGAATTGAATAATACGTATGAAAAGTCCCTTACCCCATATTTCCTTTTTTATAACTTTGATCATTAAGGCTATCGATTCTTGTACAGCATCTATTAAGCTGTCTACAAGGCTTTTGTCAATTAGCTCATCATTTTCATCTAGCTGAGTAGCTGAATTTTCCCTAGAAGATTGGTAAAGAGCTGAGTATTTATGCTGATGCTCATAACCACTGCTACTCGCATAATAATGGTCAAGTGAGTTATTTGAATCATTATTGTATAGTTCTTCTCTTTCTCCCTCATAGTAATCTTCCGAATAATCAGAAGGTTTTTTGCCGCTTACTAAAGAAAAAAAAGAGAATAAGAAAGCCATGCAAAAAAGCCCTATCTTATTCTTTGTTAAGAAGATGAGCATATGAAATATTAAAGCTGAGAGTTATGTTTATTTAGTTGGAATTGTACTAGATACTGATAGATGGTGCCGACCTTTTCTTCTTCTATTTCTAATGATAGCTTTTCCACTTATAGAAGACATACGAGTCAAAAAACCATGTTTATTTCTTTTTCTTCGATTAGATGGTTGATACGTTCTTTTCATGAATAAGAGTTGATTTTAGAGCAAACTTAAGCAATTATTACCAATAATTGATCTTTTCAATAGCTGAATAGGACTACTATCACATAATCGTTCACCATTGAGTGGTAATAGCAACCAATCATATCAATTTTTCTTATAAACCCGAATTGGGTATCTGATCAAATTGTCAGCTATTTTAAGGCAACAAAAGTAAATAAGCTGATACATGGATAACTTACTTTGAGCAAGCTTATAGTTTTATCTATTATCTTTGCCTATCATGAAGCTCACCTTACATATACGTAGCTTACAAGAAGGTCTATTTTCAGGGGAAATAGATCGTGTCAGATTACCAGGAGCAAAAGGTAAATTTGAAGTACGCTGGAATCATTCTCCTTTGATTACTATACTGAATCCTGGAGAAATTATCTACTATCAAGATCAGGAAGAGTATTGTATTCAGGTAGGTGGAGGTATTGCGCAAGTCGAAAATAATACTATCTACGTTTGGCTTTAAATATAATCTTCTTTTCTTTGCTTTTGCTTGTCACTTCTCTTTTGCACCTTCATTGTGATTTGTATTTGGTATCTTCTTACAAAGAAGAAAGCTAGGCCCAATAGTAAAAGTACTAGCAAGAAATAAAACAAAACACGAAGTAGTTTACTCGCTTTCCCATGCTTGATCTTTTTATAGCCAGGTAGCTTATGCTTAAAGGAGTAGGTTGAGTCTTGATTGAGTATACTGATAAAGCGATTAAAAGTTTTCTTGTGAAAATTGAGATCCATTAATGTATAGACTGATGATGGATCTTCACTTGTCCCATCTTTGATTTTAAACGTAAGTCCTTTTCCTTTTTGGTATTCTGTGCTCATAAACTTAAACTGACTTAGTTTCATCTTTTTGAATAAATGATAAATTTCCCTGAAGTGAGAAGATACTAATAAGGTAGTCCCTTTCTCTTGATCAAGTGTGATGAGCATAGAAGTAAGTAGGGCCATAGCTTCTTTAGGAATGGTTGAACCTAGTTTTTCATCAAAAATAATCAACATCGGGAAATTATACTTTTTAATAGTTGTTAGCAAAGTCTCATATCTGCCTGCCTCTTCCTGAAAGAGTGACTTCCCTGCAATAATATCGTCAGAAGCATTAGCATCAAAGATAATAAGATGAGGCATTACATGTATAGTAGCTTTGCTAGCAAAGCTTATCCCCATACCTAATGTGGCAATTACGTTAGTGCTTATTCCTTTGATGTAAACACTTTTACCACTGCCATTAGGGCCTGTAATAAAGCCATTTTTGTGTTGTCCTCCTAGGCTGATATTGTTTTTGACTATGGGCTTCTTCTTGTTGTACAGCATCGGAGTATAGATGTCCTCAAATATCATACTAGGCCGTTGAGTTGATTCTTGGTTATTTCCTATATCAGGGATACAGATAGGATAGGGAGCTTTTTCATGTGATAGTAATACTTTTCTTGCCTTGAAAGCAGCATACAGTATTTTCAAAGCAGCAAACTGTGCTTTTCTGAATATTTCATGCACCTCCTCAGGTTCCCCCAGGATTTTAGTATAAAGCGCCATTAGCTGGCTAGGTAAAGTATGCCAAGGTTTTAGTACAAACCCCATGGTAACACGCGTTTTTCTTACTTTTTCTACTTCAGCTAAAAGTAGTCTGAATTTTTTAGTTTTCTTTAGGTTAGTCAAACGTCTTATTTTAGCATATTCCATCACAAACACCCGCTGTAAGGAGGGATGGGTCTCTAGTATTTTTTTAACTTTTTTAATCAAAGTTAATGTATCTCGCATACCATGAAGTAAGTTGATAAGCCCATTGGTTACAATTAAAAGCTGCTGGCAATGACGGTATATATTCTTGACAAAATACCAAAACATATCAAGCCATAAGAATACATTACCTGGCGCAAATTCTTGCAAGATAGTCAGTATGAAGTGAAATGGCCATGCTAAAAAAGCTGCAAAAGGCTTAAAATAACCCAAGAATAAAACATTTAAGCCCCTAAATAAATAAGAGTGGCCTAAGGGGGTAGGATGCCTTTTAGGGTCATAGCTAGCCAGATCCATTGCTCTATATCTTCCCATATAATCAAAGCTCTCTCTGGGGTTGCGAAAAAAAATAGTGATCCATTTTCCTATTTCTTCAAAAAGCTTTTTAAGCCTAGTAAGTGACTCTACCCAACCAAGCTCTATAAGTAAAAATCGAAAAAATAGGGAGGCATAGGAGTTTTTCTTAGCAGCATTAGAAGCAGGGCTACCCATTTGTTTTTCTAAATAAGCTAAAATATCAGAGTTAGTAAGTTTTTTCATACTATCTCCTTGAAATCTATCCATATATTCTTTAAAGCGGAGAGGATGCTTATCAGAAGCAAGATGTGTAGCAGCATAGAAAAATGGCACATAATATTCTCCAAATAAATCATACAGCTGATAAGTAGCTTCTGATTCATTTTTTAAGGTTCTAAGCTGATTTTCCCTGTATCGAATCCTAGATTTATCGGCATTAACAGAAAGGTAATCCAGAAATATCATGTACTGTACCATACCATTAGCACCAGCATGCAACGTCTCAGCAGTCTTTTTAATCAAAGTTTCACTTTCACGCTCTTTAGGGCCAAGAAAGACATTTAAAGCATGACGCGTCGTTTTGTCCGAAAGCAACGGAATAAACTCACTAAAAGACTTTTCTACGCTAGGACGCCAGACATCCTCAAATGCTGCATGTAAAACAGTCAAAATATAAGCTATTTGTGACTCTTCTGGTGTTGAAGCGTTCTGTAACGCTATTTTATATTCATTGTCAATAACATGTTGCACATATTGAGATCCTGAGGGGTTTATGCTACTACTAGATTTTTCTTGAGCAGCTACCTTATTATCCTCAGTGAGTTCTTTTTTAACTTTAATACGTCGCTTAGGATTTAGATAAGAGGGCCGCTTGTTTTTTCTAGTATCAGAGCAAGTAGCTTGCTTGTTACGCTTTTTTCTCATAGTATGAGTAGCTCTTTTTCCTGCATTAATTTTTTTTTGGGGGCAAAAAAGAAATAATCCTATGAAAAAATATATTAAAAATCCTTGTGTATTCCGAATATTCTTATATAACCACGACGATCGTAAAAAAAAAGGGTAGACTTGTTTAATGTTATTGAACATTCTAGAATATTAATTGTTTTTATACCTACTAGGGTAGTTTTATTATTACTCGACTAGACCACAAATTTATTCAGGAATATGCTTAAAAGCAAACATTATTCTCAATAGTTTACTGTTTTTATCCTTTAAAAAATTTCTTGACTAGGCAGTGTCAGTAATAAAAAAAAATAGTCTAAAAAAACCACCTAATTTTGCTATAACTTAGTAAATAAAAGGTATCTTGATGTTTAGAAATACCCAGAAATTCAAAAAAATAACTAAAAACGGGGTATTAAATCAAATATCATGTACAACATACAGCGAACTTCGAGTTTTCAATTATTTTTCTCATTTTTTCTTCCTTAAGACTTAAAGAGACAACATCAATTGTTTCTGAGTAGCGATATAAAAAAGATGTATAAAGCCCTTCCTTTTAAGAAAATCGCAAAGACTATGAATCTTAAAAATAATAAAAAAGTGCTTATATCTATTTTGTCACTTCAAGGAAAGGTAGCTTTCATGTTGCTTAAATCCTATAGTCAATCTTCTGGAAAGAGACTTATTGAGCAAGTCAATGGTAATATCTACTATCAGTTTTTTTGTGGAACTCGGATTTCAGCAGGAGAGCAATTAAAGAATAACAAAATTGTGAGTCAAGCTAGACGTGCGCTTGCCGAAACAACGAATATAGAAAAATGAGAGACAATCTTGGCAGCATACTAGGCCCATCATATGTTTCAAAAATCCAAAATACTGATCGAGGGTACTTGTTATGAGAGCAGTGTACGCTTCCCGACAAACCACAAGTTTCTCTGGGAAAGCCTTGAATTGCTTTCCAGAATCATGAAACACATGTACAAGCAGGATTGAAGATTATAAGAACTAAGTATAACAACTGGGCAGTTCGCTACCATGCTTATAGTCCAAAAAAAGACTTGACAAGAGCGTTAATTAGATTACTTGAAAAGTTAAATAAAGCTTTAGATCAACTAGAAGATTAGTACTAGTTTGAAGACAAGAAAACTTACCAAAATCAGCGTATAGTCATTAAAAAAGCGCTCGAATAGCAAGAGTAAACTTTACTACAGGAATACTACCAAGGAATAGCATTGTTTCTCTTTTTCAACCTTATTTGCTATCTATCGTGAGACGGCAAGAAGTCAAAAAAGTAGAGTTCGGCACAAAAGCCAACAAAATGCAAGGGGATGGAATCAACTTTATTCAGCGCCTTAGCTTTGGCCCTTTCAATGAAAGAACACAGTTTAAGAATAGTATATACCAATCACAGCAGCTTACTGGAATAAAAGCCAGAAAGATTGAGGCAGATGCTATTGATGCTACAAAAAAAATAGCTGTACAGGCGACTCTATTAACATTTTTATAGATAAGAATTCTAAAAATTCCCGAAAATGAAAAAAGTACGCAAAAACGGTGAATTTTAGCTCTTTTTTTGATTATGAATATGAATGAAGAAGTTGCTCTAAAACTCACATGAATTTTTTTTAAACAAAAACGTCTTTACTTATAACTGCCCTTATTGGAATCGGTTTTAGTAAAAGTATCTACCAATAACAATTGTTGCTGCTCAAGGAAGAGAATATGGTGGCTAACTTAGTATTATGATCATTTACAAGCTTAGTAGCAACAGCTCACTTTGGTAGTCCCGGCAGGAATCGAACCTGCATCTAAAGTTTAGGAAACTTCTATTCTATCCATTGAACTACGGGACCTTGCTTAGTTATCCAAGATTAGTTGCCTTACTATGTGGGTAAATAGCAATATAGTGCTTATAGACATGCTTTTCAAGAATTTTTTGCAATGCCTGAATACCTTCTTTTGTTAAAGAGTTGGTAAAAATAACAGGATATTGGAACCGCTTTTCATAGATTTTTTGCGATTTTTTCAAAAATTCGTTCTGTGTTGGCTTGTCCCATTCATTTAAAAGCTTTCCTTTGTATTGTAGTTTATCTCGTTTATTAAAGATCAATAATGATGGGATATGATCCGCGCCAATCTCCTTTAAGGTATTTTTGACCGTTATGATCTGTCGATCTGGATCCCGATGGGAAGCATCTACAACATGAAGTAGCAGGTGAGCGCTCTTTACCTCCATCAAAGTGGACTTAAAAGACTCAATAAGAGCATGTGGTAATTTGCGTATAAACCCTACTGTATCCGCAAGAAGAAAAGGGACATGGTTGAGTACTACTTTTCTAACAGTTGTACTCAAAGTAGCAAACAGCTTATCTTCTGTCACAACATCTGCTTTGGCCAGCTGCCTCATCAAGCTAGACTTACCAGCATTGGTATATCCTACCAAAGCCACATTCACATACTTGGATCGTTGCTTGCGCTGCGTTAGACTTTGTCGTTCGATAGCAGCTAACTGCTGTTTAAGTAAATGGATTTTTCCTTGTGCAATACGCTTGTCAGTTTCCAATTCTTTTTCTCCGGGCCCTTTCATAAGTTTAGTTCCCCCTTTTTGACGAGAATGATGACTCCATAGCCCAGTAAGTCTTGGTAAGAGATATTGGTATTGAGCAAGCTCTACTTGTACGCGTGCCTGTGCTGTTTGTGCTCGCATAGCAAAAATATCTAGGATAAGTAAGCTTCTATCCCACACTGTACATTCCCACTCTTTTTCTAAGTTTTTGACTTGACTAGGTGTTAGATTATCATCAAATATTACTGTTGCAATACTATTTTCACTGATCACGCCTCTTATTTCTTCTACTTTACCTTTCCCAATATAGGTTTTGGAAGAAGGATTATCTAGCTTTTGTATAAAAGACCCCACTACTTGAAAGCCACGTGTATGTGCTAAAAGAGCAAGCTCATCTAAGTACTCTTGGGTTATTGATAATGTTTCTCCTGGATGACTAACACCAATAGTAATGATGCGAGGAATCACTGGTGTTGTACTATACAAGTGAGTCATACAATGAAATTACAAGGTCACCTTCAAGGTCTAGTTATTATACAGTTCATCATCTGGGAAATACTCAGGTTCATCTTCAGGAATATCAAATATTTCTTCTAGGTTTTCATATTGAGTATTATCATCTGGCAGTCTATTCAAACTATCCAGAAGTACCTGGGGAAACCCCTCACGTTCAGCAACTGCAAGTAATTCTGATTTAGTTGCAGGAAATAAGTTTTCTTGCTCAAAAAAAGGCATTAATTCTGATCTTAATAAAGACATAATATCAGGTTTATTAGGAGCACAAGATATATATAATTTACCTTATACTGGGTAATCAGGTAAAAATTTTGGATAATAGGAGCACTTAATAGATTATTGTGTTAATAGAGAAAATTATCTCATGACTATTTACTATCTAGTATTATCAATCCCAGTTGCTGTATTACTTATTTTCGGAATCTACGAAAGAAATAGACATTACATTAACCTCCCTTTTGGAGTTAACAAAGTACTTCCTATTAGCATAGGCTTGGGGCTTATCCTAGTGGAAAGTGGATCATACTGGTCTATAGCAGCAGGTTTTGTTCCCATTTTATGGCTAAGTTTTTTCGCAAGTTATAGAGTGGAGCTAAAAAAGTATACCTCCACTGCCGATTTGCTTGGCAGTGTCTATGGAAAAGGAATAAAAATATTTTTTGGAGTTGCCTCTTTTATCTTTACTATCGCATTACTTTATCAGCAATTAGCTATGCTTATCGAGATGTTAAAAAAGTATAACTTGACTGCGATATGCCTCTTTGCTGTCGTCGCAATTTACTTGAGTATTATTTTAGCAGTAGGTAGCTTGACGTTACTTGCTTGGCACCAAGTTGGTCTATTACTCTGCTTTATACTCTTTTGTATGATCACTACAGAAGCCAATGAGGAAATAGGCAGCTCTGTGAATATTTTTACCAAGTTCAAATTCCTTACACAAGGAAACCATAATAGGGGTTTTTTATCAACTATTTTACTGATAACACCATTGCAAAGTCAAATTTTATGGTTATTTCAGGAAAAAAAATACGCAAGAAGGACTTATAAAATAGGCTTAGGTATTCTTCTATATCTCATTTTCATAGCACTATTCAATCACGGCATCTTTACCAAGTTCATATCTTATTCCAGTCAATTAACTCCTGCTGTTAAAGATGCAATTCGAAAGATCAATGGCTTCTCAATTGCATGGGTTAGTTATCGTCTTTTTCTAGTCATTCCCCTTGTTTGTTTGAGCAGTAGCTTCTTAAGAGAAGATATTATTGCTCCTGTCATAGGTAAAAGGAGCACACCCCAAATAGAGGTAGCTTTAAAAGCAGCTTGTACAATTTTGATCATATTAGCCTTTCCGCTGTTACGCCTGTTACTTCGTTCACAGATTTCATGTTCACCCATACTACTTGACCTACTCTTACTTTCTTTTCAGCTTCCCCTTCTATTGATTGTTTTCTATATTAGGAGTAACGCTAAAGAATTGTTCCTTTCTCTCATCCTATCCTATATTACCTATGGGCTAACCTTTTTTCTTAGTAGAAAATGGGCAGAAGTATCCCTATTCATAGCTTTAGGAGTCAGCTTTGTAAGTTTCCTAGTTATTCATTACTATATCAATGGCAGAATAGTTTTTAATACTATTTCGCATAAAGAGAAAAAAATTTTACAGCCACATTATATTACATGGAAAAAAATTCAAACCTTCTTGCTAGCTCCTGTTCGATTTGTTATCTCTTTGCGAGATAACGTAGACTATTACGGAGCCCCTTATAACAAGACAAGCGCGTTTCTGGCATGCTTCTTTCTGGCTGTTCCTTCTGTTTTTCAACCCAAAGTACTTTCTATCAACTTCTTAACTAGTGTAACAGTAGTCAATAGCATCGGTTTTTGTTTAGCTTTTTTTCTATTTTTATACCCATGTTGGCCATCTTTTCTAGCCCATTTATTTTCTTTTTATTGGCACTTTACATTAGTATATTCTTTATCCTTTTTCCCAGTTTTTAGCTATTTCATGCTAGGAGGCTCTAATTATTGGGTAATAAACATTGCTTTGTCCACACTTTTACTAGCCCGCTTTTTACGAGGAAGAGGTTTTATTACTTTCCATATTTTAGGCAGTAGCATAGGCATATTGCTTTGCTATTATCTTCTTCCTATCAGCACATTCTCCGATATGGCAAGTACCCATCAAGAAAGTATGCTCTTGTTTGGTTATACTTACTTGTCCAGCTTGGTCATAGGCCATCTATTATTTAGCGACCGCTATTATTCACTTCAATACACCACAACAGCCCTTAATCATCTTAGTCAAGAATTTCTCCACCTCAATACCAATGTAGTGGGCATGGCAAAAAGCCCTACCACCATTTTAGATATGATTCTAACAAGTAAATTACAATCAATAAAAAAAGATGACAAGGGAGATATCCTATTCAAGATGGATCAGAAAAGCTATGAACTTCTCCAAAGTTCAGTGCATGACATACGGTCTTACATAGATATAGGTACTGAAATCATCAGAAGAAGAAGTCGTTATTTTGCTCCGATTAGACAAAAAGAATTTGACCAGCATAGCGCCGTGAATTGTGTAGAAAGCGCAATAGAAATCTTTAGTAGAATAGACACCTCCTATCATTCCGCACCTAAAATAATAGTAGAAAAGGACTTTATTTTTTACGGTTCTAACGAGCATCTAGAGCAGGCTATTCTCAATCTTATAGCCTGTACATTCGCACACTGCGGAAAAGATGTTAGCAAAAAAATCATCATTAAAAACAATAGAATTATTTATCAGTATTATGGGAAGCCCATTGCGACTAAAGAGCTCCCTTATCTCTTTACCTATCTTGCCTACAGTCAGAGAAGTACGGGATACTACAAAGAAGTAGGTGCTTTAGCCTATGTAAAAAGAGTTATGAGCTCCTTTGGAGGGGATATTATATGCTACTGCCATCCAGCTCAAAATACAGAAAAGAGTTATACAAGATTTACACTTTATTTTCCTAGCTACTAGAATATGGATGAGTAAACCGCTGACGGTATAGGAAATAAATAATAAGCGCAATACACTAAAGAAAAGAATCTTCAAATAGGGGACCCGTTAGGATAATATGAAATTGTGAAGGAATAGTCAAAAGTAGAGTAAGAGAAGCAACCCATGACAATTAAATTTTCTCTTCTTTGAGTTTATGTTCTTCATATAATATTATTAAAAATAGTACTATCCAACTACCAATAAGCACTACTATATCCCTCTTTTTTTATATTGAGAGATATCAAAATATACAAGAAAGGAAAGAAATCATCTCATGTCCAAAAATGTTTATTACAAGGTTATCTATTGTGATGCTCTTTACACTAACTTAAAACCAGGTAATAGCTATAGCAAAGAAGCCGTACATATTATTTATGGTGTTAAAGATGACAATACAAAGAGAGCTACTTCTACTAGAGACCAACCCAACAGAAAGCGGTAAGGTATGGGGAGAATACCTTGATAAGCTTCGAAAGAGAGGTATCGACCAAGTAGATCTTATAGTTTCGGATAGTATACTTCACTTTTCTGAAGAAGCCAGCAAAAGTTATCCATCGGCAAATATTCAGAAATGTGTAGTCCGCTGACAACGTAATTTACTCAGCAAAATAAGACTTAAGAACAAAAGTGCTTTTTCTTCTGATTTGAAATAAGCATTCAATAATTTTAGTGCCGAAAGTAGCAACCAAAAAGCTTGTGTTAAGATAAAAATTTTTGTAGATGAGTGGAAAGAAGCATATAGGTGTACAGTAACCAAACTGCCTGATGAGGGCTGTTGAAGTCAAACGTATGATATATACAACCAACTCGATTGAGAATTTGAATAGGCAAATTCGAAAGATCACTAAAACCAAAGTTAGCTTTGAGCAAGAAGAAAATTTACTTGATTTAATTTTTATGATTATTAAAGCTTTCGAAGCTAATAATTGGCAGAAATATTCAGTAACCAATTTTCAATACATTACCCAAAAACACAATTAATTATACGTTACCAAATAAAAGGGGGCATCAGATAAGTACCTCGCTGGTTCTTAGAAAAGTGGCTTAGAGCTCAATCCGTATAACTGAAATGGCTCGTTTATGGGAGTACTATAGCTGCTATGCATTAAAAAATAGATTTTTCTTTGATCTTGATCAGTGAGATATATTTTTTTTCTTCAGAAGCCATAGAATTTTTACGCAAAATCAGCAAGTAGACATTTTATTTCTTCGAACTAGGAAAATTTGCTTGACTTATTACACCCCGATATAATTCAGTATTGATCCCAGTCATTTATTAATCGGTTTGATTATAGTATATACTTTATTTATACTCTCTTATACACAGCCGATTTAGAGATCGTTTTAAGGACTTAATTTTAACTGTTAAGTTTCTCCTGATAAGTTTATATATGGAGCTATTGCATGCCAGTAGTATCAAGTTATATAATAATTGATTTATACTAAGCTTTCTCATTGCTTGCAGTAGGCAGTATACCAGGTTTCCCATAATAGCCACTACCATCATAAGGACGTTTTCTAGGATGCTGTTGACATTGGAGGGTGCAAGCACCTGCTAGCTTTTTACCACATGGTTCACAGAGAGGCATATGCATATTACACTCAGGATTAGCACAGTTAATCATCCTGTAAGACGATTTTTGACAGTGATAACACTGGCTCACAGCAGTAGTCTGCTGATTGATCAGTAATGTAAGGCGTTCATCAAATACATAACATACTCCCGCAAAGCCCTTGCCATCTGTAGACTGTCCATAATGAACTATAC
The DNA here is from genome assembly GCA_039198585.1 of Bacteroidota bacterium. GTDB lineage: Bacteria > Bacteroidota > Bacteroidia > Cytophagales > Amoebophilaceae > JBCCTJ01. The sequence goes on along the minus strand of JBCCTJ010000021.1, from coordinate 864 downwards.
CACCTTGCAAGTGATATAGATGAGGCAGTTGCTGACTTTTTTTAAGGTAATCACGTGCTTTTTCACATCTAATACCATAAGTACATACTAAAACATATTTCTTATCTTTAGGCAGCTGATTATTTTGAAGCTGTTCTGGTAGCTCTCTAAAATTTGCTATATCAAAAGTAATAGCATTTTCAAAAGTGCCTAATTGGTACTCATGTTTAGATCGTACATCGATAACAACAACATTAGGATCATCAAGCATTTTCCTAAATTCAGCAGGTTGGACATAGGCACGATTTTTTATATCAGGGCTTGGTATAATATTAGGGAGTCCTGCATGCACTATTTCATTTCTCACTCTAACATGAAGCTTTTGATGAACGTGAGAACCAATAGGTGCCATATTAATCATCATATTAGCAAAGCGAGAATCAGCTTTCAAAAATGCAATGTAAGCCTCGCAATCTTTTTGTAAACCAGATATCGTCCCATTAATACCTTCAGAAGCGATTTTAATACGTCCCAAAAGATTATGAGCCACCCCAAAGGCATAGTGATTTTCTCTAGTTTGCTGTGGATCTTTTATTGCAGTATAATGGTAAAATTTAAGTATTTGATACTTTTTTTTCATAACAATCATTTAACAAATAACATAACAATGCATTGCTACTACAAAAGTACAGGAAAAATAATTAAAAGATAACGCAGCAGGAAAAAGAGAATAAAGGTCTGGGGTGGGAGTGTAATTTAAACTCTGTCTAAGGAAAATTTAACTTTGATTATTTAACATTTAACCTTAGACATTATGAACAAACACACCTTAGAAGAAATGAAAGCAAAAGCCTTGAAGCAATTCAGAGAAGGCATACCCTTATT
>JBCCTJ010000020.1:0-15816 GCA_039198585.1 Bacteroidota bacterium | reverse complement strand
TAATTATAAAAAATTATTATTATATCTAACTTTTAAACTACAATAAATTATGAAAAAAACAAGTAGAAAAAAAGATCTATGCAGGACTAGCCAATCTCTTTCAAAGCTAAGATAATCTTAGTATAGATTAGTTCTCAATTACAGTAATTGAGTGCCTAATGCTTTTGGAAAGAGAAGAGTATCTAAAAGAGAAAGAAGGTAAGCAAGAGACTAGTAATGGTAGGTACATAAGAGATTTTAGGTCACTCAGGACCAACAGTCTACAAATTAGCATACCAAGATCGCGAAATGCGAAACTCAAGCCTATGTTATTAGAAACTAATCAGTACACAGAAAGACCATCTTAATCAACTAGGCGTTCTATTGTATCAAAGAGAATAGTCTACACGTGATGTAGGAGGTATCATGGAAGAATTTTTTGGAGAATCCATCAGTAAAGATACTATTAGCAACTTAACCTCAAGCTTCCATCAGATACGAAAAAAGGTGACAAAAAAGAGCTACATCTATTTTCCTAGCTCAAGGAAAGGGACCTTTCATGTTGGCTTAAATCGTATAGTCAAGCTTTTGACAAGAGGCTTATTGAGAAAATCAATGGTAATATCTACTATTATCTCTTTTATAGAATTCGGATTTCAGCAGAAGAGCAACTAAAGAGTCACAAAATTGTAAGCCAGGTTAGATATGAGCTTACAGAAAGAATCAATGTAGAAAAATGAGAGAAAATCTTGGCAGTATACTGGGCTAATCATATGTTTCAAAAATCCAAAATACTGATCGATGCTACTTGTTATGAGGGCAGTGTACGCTTCCCGACAAACCAGAAGCTTCTCTGAGAAAGTGTTGAGTTTCTCTACAGAATCATGAAACACATGTGCAAAAAAGCAGGGTTGAACATTATAAGAACTAAGTAAAACAACTGGGCAGCTCGCTACCATGCTTATAGTCGAAAAGGGAGAAAAATCAAAAAAAGAAAAAAGCGTTGAGAAGAGCGTTAATTAGATTACTTGAAAAGTTAGATAAAGCTCTAGATTAACTAAAAAATCAGTACGAATTTGGAGACAAGAAAACTTACTAAAAGCAGCGTATAGTGATTAAAAAAGAGCTCAAACAGCAAGAGCAAATTTTTACTACAAGAACACCACCAAGGCATAGCATTGTTTCTTTTTTTCAACCTTATTTGCGAGCTATCGTCAGAAGGAAAGAAGTCAAAAAAGTAGAGTTCGACGCAAAAATAAACAAAATTCAAGTGGATGAAATCAACTTGATTCATTGCCTCAGCTTTGATCCTTTCAATGAAGGCAGACAGTTTAATAATAGTATATACCAAGTACAGTAACTTACTAGAATAAAGGTAAGCAAGATTGGGGCAGATGCTATTGATATTACAAATATAAATAGGCAATTGGTAACTGCCGAAAAGATCAAGACTGAATTTGTACGCAAAAGGAGAGCAAGAAAAAAATGAGAAAAAACGAAAAGAGATAGCAAATACCTTAAAAAAACAAAGAGCCAGCTTCTTGGAAGGTAGCTTTGGAAATGAAAAAGAGCACGATTCCTTTAAAAGAATCAATGCTCGTACAGAAAAAACAGAAAAAATTTGGATATTTTTTGGAATACATACAGCTAGCTGATGCCATGAAACTAGATCATCGGATGAGTGCCGCGTTGCTTCTGAGAAAAGTGGCTTAGAGCGCAATCGTATAACTGGAATAGGTTCCTTTATGGGAGTACTATAGCTACTCTTCATTAAAAAATCGATTTTTCTTTGATCTTGATCGGTGAGATATTTTTTCTTCGGAAGCTGTACAATTTTTACCAAAAATTTCAGAAAGTAGACATTTTATTTCTTCAAAATAGGAAAACTTTCTTTACTTATTATACCCCCTTCAATAAGCCTTAGTAGATACTAGATACATTACTGCCTAAAGTTCACAGAAAAGTATATTCGTCAAAAATATGTATATTTAGAATAGCCTAGCACTATGTATAAGTTCTCCAAAGCTGCTTTTCTAAGCCTTTTATTCCTACTATCTGACTGCTATTATCCTGCTATAGAGGCACGAAAAAAACTTCCTAAGTTAGACAAAAAAGCACAGGTAAGTAACAAAAAAAAAGGGAGAAATACTAGAATAATCGCATTACTTTTAGTTTTTTCTTCCCTTATGACTGCCTGTAGAGAGCTGATGATGTATCATAACAGACAATCGATACAAAATAGTCAGCCAAAGCTATTATTAGCTAGTGAATTGGCTTCCACGGCTCATGTACCAGCGCTTTCATTTACTTTAGACTCAGAAATAAGTGGTATGAAAAAATCCGATTTACAGCAATCTGCTCAAGCAATACATCAACAAAAGACTACTCGTATCCTAGGGGGAGATAGCGATCCAGTAGGCCATTTACTATCTTCTAAAACTGAGAGAGAGCAGCTTCCAGCATTCATTGAAACAAAGAATCATGAACTACAAGACCATTTAAAACTAAGTAGTGCTAAGGATGTTTATCCTCAGCAACCATTGGTAATTGATGATAACTGTCAAGATGATCTTCAGCATACTACAGCTCAAAAGTTGCAAGAACAAGACTCAACCATAGCTGATAAAATAATTGATGAATCCATTGCACAGTCAAAAGAAGGTCAAAACACACAGCTACCTATTAGTCAAAACAATCAAGAAGATCAAGAGAATCAGCTATCTCTTGATCAAGCTAAGTCACCCTCTAGTTTTCTTCTATATCAAGATAATGGTACTTCTGGTGAAGAGGAGAGTCTTACCTATGAACAAGTTGTTTATGATGAAAGCTTTTTTCCTAGAAATGAAGAAGAAGAGGTCAAATTTGCTAAGATATTGGCAGAAGGCCCTAAGAAGAAAACTAATAAGTGGTTTAACCATTTTTTTAAATAAGTATCAATTTTTTTGATTTTTTTTCCTAATCCATCCATTTTCATCATAGTAAATGCTATTATCTTTTAAGAGCTCCTCTACTATTTTATTCACAGCAAAGGACATGCTATTGCCTATTTTCCTATTTATATCTTGTAGTGTTAGAGCTTTCTGATCGAGTAAATCTAAAACAAGTTTTTTTCTATCAGGAGTAGGCAGTATATCTCTTTTCTGTTTCTTTTCTAGACACTTGTCACATATTTTGCAATTAATAGGCATTGCCTCACCAAAATAGCTGGCTAGCAATACTGCTCTACACTGGTTTTGATTGTGTAAATATGCTTGTACACTTTTGAGCTTCTCTTCCAGTGCATGCTGCCTACCCCTGAGCGATGATACAGGAATAGGTAGCTCCTTGATAGGGTACCGAGGAGTAAGAAAGGAAATCCTAGGTAGATTATTAGCAGGAATATAAGACAGCACTTTTAATTTGATAAGTGCTAATAATTGTTTTTCTACTTCTTTGACTGTTATAGACAGCTTCCGACCTAATCTTTTAAGTGAGATAGGAGTAAATTGCTTGAAAATAAGCCCTTGATACAACAGAATCAGTACTTCTAAGATGACCTTATACTCTGGATACTTGCCCTTGAAATGATAAAAATCAGTAGGTGATGAAGTAATATGTATTTTAGAAGGAGTAAAAAATCCTTTATCATATGTAATCAAGCCAGCTATTTGTAACTGATTAAGTGCTGTTTGAGCCATAGGCATACTAATTCTGTATAGGCTAGTGAAGTCTTCTAAATCTAGAGGATAGCTTCCCTTGCTATAACTTCCTACTGCTACTTGATAATAGTTGCTTAAAAATTGATAAACTTCTCTTAGCTTATTTGCCGTTAAGCTATTTTCTTGTGCCCGTTTTTCCAAAGATGATAGGGTATCAGGGTGCTTTTTTAGTAAAACTGCATATGCTTTTTTCCCATCACGACCAGCTCTACCAGTTTCTTGATAATATGCTTCTAATGTTGTAGGCATATCCATATGAATGACGATTCGTACATTTGCTTTGTCTATACCCATCCCAAAAGCACTGGTAGCTACCATGATACGTAGTCCTCCTAGAAGCCAAGCTTGTTGCTTTTCGTGACGTTTCTTACTTGCTAACATACCATGATAAAAATCTGCTCTAAATCCTCTTTTTTGAAGAAAACTTGCTATGTTCTCACAGGCTATCTTGCTACTTGTATAAATAATGGTACTGCCTGCTACTTTCTTGAGGATATTGATCAATGTTGCTTCTTTGGTGATTACTTCTCTAACGATATATGCAAGATTGGGCCGTACAAAGCTTTGTTTAAAAATGGCTACTTTTTTCATTCCTAACTTATCCTGAATATGCTTTACTACAGTGGGCGTTGCTGTAGCTGTTAAAGCCATTACAGGGGTTCTTTTTGGAAGTATATTTCTTATTTTAATGATAGACGAATAGGCTGGTCGAAAGTCATAACCCCACTCTGAAATACAGTGAGCCTCATCTATCACCAAAGATGTAATCTTCATCTGAGTCATCCGAGAGCGGAAAAAATCTGTATTAAGACGCTCTGGAGATACGTATAAAAAAGTAATATTGCCATAGATACAGTTATCAAGCGTTATATCTATTTCTTGGTTACTCATACCTGTATAAAGAGCAGCTGCTTTAATTCCTTTTTTTTTAAGCTGCTGCACTTGATCCATCATAAGAGCTATTAAAGGAGATACAACCAAGCATACCCCCTTTTTGATTAGAGCAGGTAGCTGGTAACAGAGTGACTTGCCTCCTCCAGTTGGCATGAAAACCAGTGTATCTTGTTCTCTTAGAAATGTTTTTATGATCTCTTTTTGTAGAGGTCGAAAAGTCTTGTAAGACCAGTATTTTTCTAGTATGCTTGCTAATTGAAGTGTAGTAGCTCCCATGATCTTATTGATTGGACAGTAAATAAAAACAGCTTTTGCTAGTAAATCTTTTTATTCTTGCCAAGAATATTTAATACCAAGCAGTTCTAAAAGATTTATAAAACTAGTCATTTTGTTATAACCTATATTGAGAGTACTAAAAGAGACTAGTTTAAGTTGGTTTTTACTTATTATACTTATATATACGACTACAATAGGTATGAATTTATTACTGTTATTTATGACGTATTTTTTCAGAAAATATACTTTCTCTATCTCTTGATAAGAGACTTGTGTCTGTTTGGGTCTACTGAGCAATGGAAAAAAAAATGGCGCTATCAAGCTATTGAAGGCTACCTGTAGCCACTTGGATACTAAATTCTTTCTACAGATTATTGTTTCAGGAAAAGCAATATAACTCTTTGTCAACTCGATAGTTCCTGATGTTTTTTTATTGTATACTTCCACAATACCAAGCCATAACCAAATTCCTGCCACTATTATCCATGTCATGTATCTAGTTCCTTCTGCTCTATTTCTGCAAAAAAGTAAAGAAGCTATATAGCATGATAAAAAAGTTATAGTACTCAAAATAACGGAAAGATTATCACCTATATAGTTTATGGATAATACCTTTTGATACTTATATCTACTAAAAAATTGAAAATCTGTAGAAAACTTTTGATGCATTCTAGCGACTCTTATTCTTTCTTTAATTTTTTTGCATAGCTCTGTACTACTATTTTTTGTTGAATCAACTAGTACATAAGCATCTTTGAAAGAAGATAAAGCATCGACATATCTTTTTAGGGTAATGTATACATCACCTAGTAATAGCAAGTTTTTTACATTTTCACTGATACTACTCTTTTGCTTGGATAGTATGATGTATTTTTCTAGATAAAAAGCAGCTTCTTCGTAATATTTTAGGTCATGGTAAAAAATGGCTACTTCTTTATAGAAACGCACAGTATCTGGATCGATAGCTAACTGAGACTGTTGTATATTTTTGAGAGCTTTTTCAACGTAAAAGAGAGGAAACCAATAATAGTTTAACTTTTTGTATAAGTGAGCCAAAAATAAGTAGATTAAGTAAAGCCTGATACCTTTTATGTTTTCTTGGGGCAAGTTATTGTATAAGATAGTCGCTCTTTCAAAACTTTGGATTGCCTCTAAGGTTTTACCGAGTTGGCTTTGTATATTGCCAATCTTCACATAGAGTTTGTACAGAGCTCTATAGTTTATTCTGTCTGCTGCTTTATATAATTTTAGCGCATTTTGATAATAAGTAATAGCACATGGATAATCTTTTTTTTGCTCATATAACGCTGCTATTTTTGTATGGGTTTTAGCAATATCTTGCAGATCTACGTTGGATGAAAGGGAAGGTAATGCAACAGATTTTATTAAATAATATAATGCTTCGTCTACTTTTCTATTGCTTAGAAAAATTTTAGCAAAACCATTTTTATAAATAGAGAATAGCATACTAATATGCGAAGTAGACTCTTTTGTCACTATTGCTAGCGCTTTTCTTAGGCTAATTAAGGCTTCTTTTTCCTGCTTGAGTGCTATTAAGGAAGAAGCCAAATTATAAAAAATGTAACTATCATCCATATCTTGTTGCTGAAAAATCTTTTTCCTTATGGCTGCTGATTGTTGATATTTTCTAACTGCAAGATTATGATATCCTTCATCTTGTAGAAAGTTTGCTTCTGTTTCTAGTTTCACTGCTTGCTCTAGATATTTTCTTGCATCTGCAGAAATTACTTGTTGGTAGGGAATACCTTTTAGTGATTGTTGATGCTCTGCTCGCATTTCTGCGGATTGCTGAAAATTTTTATTTTTTTTTTGCTTTACCTCTTTTCTAATAAGTTTGTTTAAAAAAGACATCAATAGAACTGAGATCAGCACAGTAAAAAAATAAGCTTTGTTTTTTTTAAAAAAGCTGATCATAAAAATTTTCAATAGAGGTAACTGAAGCCCAATTTATTTTCTCAAAATAGAAAAAACAACTTTTTTATCTACTTGTTCTTACATGTTTCTATGTTGATAACCCATCAGGATGGATAGTTATCAATACAAAAGAAAATTTTAGTTTTCTTGATTAAAAATAAATCGCTCACCTCACTTCTCAAGAAGATGCGGAATCGATCTAGTTATTCACACACCCTATACACCATGTTGCTGCGCTTTTCATATCAAAAAAGATGCTTATTGTTAAACAAATTAATCTTTTGTATCAATTTAGCATAAGTACACAATTTTGCTTATTTCATGATGGAATCAAACAATTTATTTGGGTTTATTTTATCAAATATCTAGTTTTGCTTTTAGTAAATATAGCAAAGCTAATCTAGCTCTTTTGGAGAAACTATTACTAAATGTAATATAGCTAATGTTCAAAATAAATAGTAATTGTTCAAGAATTAAAACTTTGCTATTTGGAACAGTTTTGAATGTTTAGTTTTGTATGATTAAATAATTGAATAGTTATCATTAATCATACCTTTAAGCATAAGCATGTTAAACCTACATTTAATTTTATAAAAAAATATGACAGTAAACGTAAAAGAATCTGTGGCAAACAATGAAGAAAAAAAAGCAGAAAAAAAAATAATATCCTCTAAAGAATTGGTTGAAGATATCAAACAAGTCAAAGAGCATGAAATTGTCAAAGGGAAGATAATATTTCTGACTAAGAGAGAGGCCATACTAGATGTTGGTGGGAAGGCTGATGGTGTTATCTCTATTACAGAACTAAAGGATATGCCTAACCCTAAGGTAGGAGATGAAGTAGATGTTTATGTTGCGGAGCAAGAGAATAAGTGGGGAGATATCATAATATCTCACAAAATGGCTTTGTTGGTTAAGACATGGAATGCGATTAGGGATGCTTATGAGCATGGTAAAGCTCTTCAAGGTACTGTTAAAAGACCTATAAAAGGAGGTCTTATAGTTGATATTAATGGTATAGAGACTTTTCTCCCAGGCTCTCAAATCGGATTATCACCTGTAAAAGACTTTCAAGAAGAAATCGGTAAAAATATCCAAGTACAGATACTCAATATCAACAATGTAAAGGAAAATGTGATTGTATCTCGTAGGTTATTGTTGCAAAAACAGCAAGAAGAGCAACGTAAAAAAGTAATCGCTAGTTTGAAAGAGGGGCAAGTTCTTTCTGGAACTGTTAAAAACATTACTCACTTTGGCGCTTTCATCGACCTCGGAGGTATTGTTGGTCTTGTACATAAAAATGATATCAGCTGGGGTAAAAAAATCAACTCAATTAGTAGTGTAAAAGATGAAAAAGGAGAACCTATGTTTGAAGTAGGCAAAAATATAAAAGTAGTGGTAAAAAAATTTGATCTTGAAGCTGGCAACATTTACTTATCGACTAAGCTGCTCATGTCTAACCCTTGGGATACTTTCTCTGAAAAAGTCAAAGAAGGCAGTATCGTTAAGGGTAAGGTCAAAGAGATTATGGAATATGGTGCTTTTGTAGAGCTCACTGAGTATGCAGCTATTACAGGTTTATTGCATGTATCTGACATTTCTCACGCTTCCTATCTAGATCATCCTACAGAGGTCATAGGAGTTGGTGAAGAATATGAGTTTATGGTACTTGTTATGAATAATGATGAACATGACTTACGCTTAGGTCTTAAACAACTTACTCCTAATCCATGGGAAGTGAAAGAAATAATTGAAAAATATGAGTTGAATAGCATTCATGAAGCTAAAGCAAGAACACTAGTACATGGAGGAGCTTATCTAACACTAGAGCCTGGCATTGAAGGTTTTGTCCCTAATAAAAACCTTTCTTGGACGAAGAAGATATTTAATCCAAGTGAAGTAATGAAAAAAGGTGACTTAATAAAAATAAAAGTTTTGGGTATTGACCAAGAAAATAAAATGATGCTGCTTGGTATGAGAGAAGTAGAAGAAAATCCATGGCCTTCATTCAAAGAAACCTTTCAGGTGGGCTCTGTACATAAAGGTACTATTAATAAAAAAGTAAATGGCGGGGCTATTGTAGAATTACCCTATGGTATTATGACTTTTGTAAGCAGTAAAGAACTTGTTAAGAATGATAAAACTGAGATAAAAGAAGGTGAAGAGCTAGACTTTGCTGTACTATATTGTAGTGCAGATTATGATAAAGAAGGCATCGGTATATCACATACGGAAACTTATAAAAAAACTAAAAAAAGAGTATCTTCCAAAAAAGGTAAAAATAGTGGTAAGCATCTTAATTTTATTTCAAACGAGAAAATATCTACACTGGGAGATCTTGAAGCCCTTAGTAAGCTCAGAGATGAGCTCCGTAAAAAATCTGAGGATGATAGTAAAAAGAATACTAAAAGTAAGAAATAAGAGAAAATTCCTACTCTATTATGTGGGTCGCGTGGCCGAGTGGCTAGGCAGGGGTCTGCAAAACCTCTTACACTGGTTCGAATCCAGTCGCGACCTCAAGACAATTTACAATGCCTAGATGGCGGAATTGGTAGACGCGCTGGTCTCAAAAACCAGTGGCAGTAATGCCATGCCGGTTCGACCCCGGCTCTAGGCACAAACATTTTTATGAAAACCCTCAAACTACCACGCTTTGACCATCAGTTTCTTAAAAAAAATGGAAAGGTTTACATATTTGATATAATCAGGAAAAAATATGTAAACCTAACTCCTGAAGAATGGGTAAGACAGCATATGGTACATTATTTGATCAATCATTGCGCTTATAATCCCAACTTCATAACAGTAGAACGTTCTCTTGGTAAAACAGGAAGAGCAGATGTAATAATATATAATAGAAATCACCAACTATACATGCTGATAGAGTGCAAAGCAGCCTACCAACCTCTAAACACCAAAGGTATATTCCAAATTGCCAAATATAATATGAACGTAAAAGCTCCCTTTATTACCATTACTAATGGTGTTAACTGTCTCTTCTTTCAAAAAAATGAGGCAACATATACTCTTTTAAAGGATATTCCTCCATTTCCATTATAAACAACGATTAAATTGATATATTTATGCAAAATTAAACTGGGCTCAAATGTCTCAAGGAGTAAAGGTAATTGGTGATATTATAAAAAAAGAATTGAGAAATAACGCTAATTGGCAAATTTGCATATTGAAATCTGCATGGAAGGCCCTATTTTTTTCTGCTAAGCATGCTGTGGTCAATTTATATATTAAGGAACAGCGACTCTTTATTAAAATTAGCTCATCATCTCTAAAGCACTATATTGGGGTCAATCATAACTGCGTTTTAGAACAACTTAATAGTTTTGCTAAAAAGATATCGCCTGAATGGGTTAATCTCCAGGCGATTGTTTTGCTACCTTATTAAATATTATGCGGGATATTATTTTATATGTTAAAAGAAATTACCAAAAGCCTGAAAATGGCCTTATGCAAGTAATTATTACCTTTTTTTTGAGTTTTACTGGATTCTTACTTTTTAAGGTAGTTACTCTAATTATGAATAAAGGGGATATTAGCTTCTATACCCGTACTTTATATTATATGCGTTTATATCCTAAACTGAGTACTTTTTTGCAACGACCATGGACAATATTGACTTATGTATTTGCACAAGATGTAGGGTTCCTTGCTTTTTTTAGCTTACTATTTCAGATGAATCTAATATATATACTAGGAAGTCAATTTATTGATTTTTTTAATAGTAGACGATTTGTAAGGTTTTATATAGCGAGCATTATATTCTCTGCATCGACTGTGTTATTGTTTAGCAAAATTTTACCTTATATACAGGAAGGAACATCTTTAGCAGGAGTATCAGTTTCTATTTATGCTCTTGTTGCCGCAATAGCTACTATGATGCCAAGATTTCCTATCTTAATTGTAAAAACACAGTATATAGCGCTTTTTTGTGTACTTCTTAGTCTCTGGGATATCTCAGAACTTGGCTATATTTCTAGAGGGGTTGCAAAATTGGCTGCTATGCTCTGGGGATACATCTATGTTATCTACGCAAGAAGTGACCTAAAAAAGCTGTTTGGTCATTGGTTCAGTATGCATCGAAAGAAAGAAAAAAAAACTAAAGAAAGAAAAAACGATGCAGGAATTAATTATCTTTTAGATAAGATAGCTAAAAAAGGATATAATAATTTAACATCAGATGAGAAGCGCGACTTATTTGAGGCTAGTAAATAAGCCTGGCAAGTACAACCTTCTCTTTCTATCATGACAGAATAAAAGCTGATTAAAAACTACCAAAATTAAGCCATTACTTGAACTGACAAGTAGGGATATCTGATACTTAGTTTTTCTTGATGATGTGTTAATCCAAAGACTAAAAACAACCCTATTGATCATACTATTATTTTTTCTCTATATTTGTGCTGAACCTGTGGCTTAACTGGATAAAGCACTGCACTACGGATGCAGCGATTGGGGGTTCAAATCCCTCCAGGTTCACAAAACTATCGTGCTTTCTTAATCTATTTTAGCGTTACTCTCACTCTCCTTTATTAGCTTAATTCATGCAAATTTTTCTGTTTATTATGACTTTTAATAGTCTTCTATTACTGCTTTTAGTCATTCTTTTTTTTCATATAACTAGAAGAAGTACTACCAAACAAGAAGGCACTACTATCACAGATTTACTGAAAGATCAGTTTAAAGAAAGTAGAATAGAAATGGAAAAAGGATTGAAAGATAATCGCCAAGAGCTACAGAAAAACATTTTGGAAATTGTTAAAGTACTTACAGAAAGCCTTCATAGAGTCGGAGAAAAACAGTACAAGTCTGGTGAATCCTTGCAAGAAAAATTGACTTATAGCTTGCGTATTATTACACAAGATTTTCAAAAAGCGTCAAAAGAGAGTAGAGAAGAAATTAACAGTACGCTCCAAGAACTGCAAAAGAGGTTTGGGGAGAATGTAAAAGACTTTAGTGAACTACAACGGCAAAGGTTCAATACCATGACTATAAAACAAGATCAACTGGTGCGTAGTACAGAAGAGAAACTCGAAAAAATGAGAGAAACAGTTGATGAGAAGCTACACAAAACCTTAGAAGAGAGACTAGGTCAGTCATTTCAGCTTGTTAGCGCTAGATTAGAGGCAGTCCAAAAAGGACTCGGAGAGATGAAAAAACTAGCTCATGATGTAGGAGATTTGAAAACAGTCTTACACAATGTGAAAACACGAGGAACAATTGGCGAAATTCAGTTAGGGAGCATCCTAGCTCAGATTATGGCCCCAGAGCAATATGAATCAAATGTAAAAATAAAGAAAGGCAGCAATGATATAGTTGAGTTTGCTGTTAAACTTCCCGGAAAAGAAGCAAACAGCAAGCCAGTGTACTTACCTATTGATGCTAAATTTCCTCAAGAAGCCTATATAAGATTACAGGCTGCATACGAACGTGGTAATCAACAAGAGATAGCTCTAGCTAGTAAAACACTTTTACAGTCAATAAAAAAGTTTGCCAAGGATATTAAAGATAAGTATATAGATCCTCCTCACACAACTGATTTTGGTATTATGTTTTTACCTACTGAGGGTCTTTTTGCAGAAGTTGTGCGATCAAGTGACTTAATTGCCATGCTACAACGCGATTTTAAAATTGTGATAACAGGACCTACAACACTAGCAGCCATGCTAAACAGCTTACAAATGGGGTTCAAAACATTAGCCATTCAGCAAAGAAGTAGCCAAGTATGGGATATATTGGGAGCTATCAAAACCGAATTCGGAAAGTTTGGAACTGTATTAGAAAAAGCACAACATAAAATCCAAGAGGCTAATAAGCAATTAGATAAACTAGTAGGAGAAAGAACACGTGTTATGCTTGCTAAACTTAAAAAAGTAGAGCAGCTACCTGAAAAAGAAGCAAGCACCCTCTTAAGTGATCATCCTGAAGATTCGTAAAAGAATTGATCAGGAATTATGTAGAATTATCGAGAGGAAGCGTAATCTAAACTCGGTCTAAAATTTCCAAGTGTAAGGTTAAAGCAGGAGGTATTCTAGCTCCCAATCTAATGGCTAGTTGCTGTGCTGTCAAAACCCAATGTGAAAAAAGTGCACTCCACTTTTTTCTATGTTCTTTATCGCTCAAACACAACATGTAAGAAAGCCATATCGCTTGAAAAAGCTCCTTTATTTTTGGTCACTTTTCTGAGCTGTTGATGATAGCCTTTTATTGGATTAGTTGTATAAATAAAGCTTGGTAACGTATAATTGATTATCGAAAATGAAAAAATTACTATTGTATCTAACTTGTAACCTACAAGAAATTATGACAAAAAAAAAGAGAAAAACAAGTAGAAAAAATGATCTATGCAGGACTAGCCAATCTCTTTCAAAGCCAGGATAATCTTAGCCTAAATAAATTCTTAATTACTGTAATTGAGTCCCTAATGCTTTTGGAAAGAGAAGAGTATCTAAAAAGGCAAGAAGGCAGGCAAGAGACTAGTAATGGTAGTGATATGAGAGATTTTAGATCACTCAGGACCAACAATCTACAAACTAGCATACCAAGATCGCCGAATGAGAAGTTCAAGCCTATGTTATTAGAACTAGTCAATACACAGAAAGATCAGCTTAATCAACTATGCGTTCTATTCTATCAAAAGATTATCTACACGTAAGGTAGTAGGTATCATGGAAGATTTTTTTTAGAATCCATGAGTAAAGATACTATTAGCAACTTAGCCTCAAGCTTTCATAACATATGAAAAAAGAACGTTAGATGCTTACTAAAAGGTTATCTACTGTGATGCTCTTTACACTAACTTGAAACGAGCTAATAGTTATAGCAAAGAAGACGTACATATTATTTATGGCGTTAAAGATGACAATACAAAATAGAGCTACTAGCTACTAGAGGTCAATCCAACAGAGAGGGAGTAAAGTATGGAGAGAATACCTTGATAAGCTGCGAAAGAGAGGTGTGGAGCAAGTAGACCTTATAGTTTCGGATAAGTATATCCCATTTTTCTGAAGAAGCCAGTAAACGTTATCCATCGGAAAATATTCAGAAATGTGTAGTTCACTTACAACGTAAGTTACTCAACAAAATAAGACCTAAGGACAAAAGTGATTTTTCTTCTGATTTGAAAGAAGCATTCAATAATTTTAGTGCCGAAAGTAGCAAACAAGAAGCTCTTGCTAAGATAAAAAATTTTGTAGATGAGTGCAAAGAAGCGTATAGACGTCCAGTAACCAAATTGCTTGATGAGGACTATATTGATGATTATTTGACGTATATAGATTATTCTGTTGAAGTCAGGACGTATGATATATACAACCAACTCCATTGAGAATTTGAATAGGCAAATTCGGAAGATCACTAAAACAAAAATTAGCTTTGAGCAAGAAGAAAATTTACTTGATTTGATTTTTATGATTATTAAAGATTTTGAAGCCAATTATTGGCAGAAATATGCAGTAACCAACTTTCAATACCTTATCAAAAAACACAATTAATTATACACTCCCGAATCACAGCTACACAACTAAGTGACTTAGCTTGTTGCTTACTTTCGCTTTATTTTTCTCTTGATACACTTTTGGATGCTCTTTATATTAGCTATCATATGAGAGAAGAACAGGGATAACAACCACGAAGCAACCAATATAGTTCTTTGCTTTTTATATTGGGCAATTTGATTCTGATAACTAGCTTGTTTATCTCTTGGTTTATTTACTACTTCATCAGAGTCTTGATGGTTTTTCTTCATTACTTTTAGATCTATCTCCAATTGCAGTTGCTTCTGTTTTTGGTTTTTGATTAGCTCTTTTAGTTTGCCTACTTGTTTCAGAGCATCGTCTTTTTCTTGAATCTGCTTTTTGAACTTTTCTTCTACTTGTTTCAAAGCATCGTCTTTTTCTTGAATCTGCTTTTTGAACTTTTCTACTTCTTTCAAAGCATTTTTAAGCTTTTTTCCCTTCTCTTGAATCTTTGTTTCCTTATCTCGAATCTTTGCTTCCTTATTTTCAAGTTCTTTCCTTGGGTTAGCGAATTTTTTTATTAAGGTATTGTTAAGGTTTTTTAATTTTGTAATAGATTCGATAGTATCATGAGCTTCTTGCAGAATTGTGTTTATTTCAACAGGTTTTATTTCTATTTTTTGTTTTTTACTTGTTAAAGCCTTTTCAGTCAAGAGGTTTATAGTATTGTTTATCCTTCGTTGGAGCTTGATATGATAATCCTTGCTTTTTGAAGTGGCAGTTGCTCCAGTAATACCCAAAAATGAAAATAAAAAGGCCTTCAAAATAAGTAAAAAAAATAGTTTACTTAGTCCGTTTTTTTTGATTATAGATGTATACATAGTGAAAGTATAGTTACATATAGGAGCAAATATACAAAAATAATTTAAAAAAACCATGAAAATAGATACACCACTCTTGCTACTCGATTCCAAGAGGAGCGTATTTGAGCAAAATTACTTTTCGTTTTTTTAGTATTTGATCAGGTTTTCGGGTAGGACTAGTTAGCTCCCAAGTAAGAATGACTAGTAGATGACATGTGCCTATTTTAATGTAGCTTGATCATAATCAGTCATAAAAACCTCCTTTTCTGATATGTTTAGCTTTTTTTCTCATCTCCTCAAATTTTTTTAGCATTTTTTTCAATATGGTTAGTGAAGTACCACTACCTCCTGCAATGCGTACTTGCCTTTTATAATTGCGGAGAACATCAGGATTTTCACGTTCATAAGGTGTCATCGAATCAATCACGACTCGCCAGCTATCAAACTGCCGATCATCTATCTCAGCATGATTCATCTCTGGGATTAACTTCATAATAGATTGGATAGTTCCCATATTTTTGAGTTGGTCGATTTGTTTCTTCAAATCGTTAAAGTCAAACTGCTGGCGATGCAGCTTTTTGCTTATTTTTCTTGCTTCTTCCTCACTAAATACCTTCTCTGCCCGCTCGACAAGCGATACGACATCTGCCATTCCTAGTATTCTCCTAGCAACCCTATCTGGGTGAAAGACTTCTAGGT